>DYZF01000158.1 GCA_020741375.1 Tessaracoccus flavescens | reverse complement strand
CGTTGGGGCGTTCACGCGCGCGACAAGCGCGTGAACAGCCCCTGGGCGAGAAGGCCCCTCCCCGCACCGCTCGCCCCAACCACGGTCCACAGACCAGCCCCACGAGATTTCGATACGCCCGGCGACTGCGTCGCGGGGGCTACTCAATCAGCGAAACGGATTTCGATACGCCCGGCGACTCCGTCGCGCGGGCTACTCAATCAGCAGAAGCTACTCGGCTGCCTCGAGCCAAGCTTCTTCCAGCTCGTCGCGCCGCGACTCCGCAGCCCGCAGATCAGCGTCCAACGCCGCCAACTTCTCGTAGTCGGCCGCTGCCGCCGTCATCGCCGAGTGCAGGGAATCGATCTCCCGCTGCACCTTGTCCAACTGGCCCTCGATCCGCGCCAAGTCCTTCTTTCGCTGCCGATCGGCCGCGGCGTCGGACTTGCTCGGCGCAGCATCCACCGCGGACGCACCCTCCTGCGCGGCCTTCGCGCGGCCCGGTGCCGCCTTCGCCCGCCGTCGGCGATCGAGGTACTCCTCGACCCCGCCCGGTAGGAGAGCGATGCTGCCGTCGCCCAGCAGCGCATGCGTGTAGTCGGTGATCCGCTCCAGGAAGTAGCGGTCGTGGCTGACGACGATCAACGTGCCCGGCCATGTGTCGAGGTAATCCTCGATGACGGTGAGGGTGTCGATGTCCAGATCATTGGTGGGCTCGTCGAGGATCAAGACGTTGGGCTCGGTGAGCAACAGCCGCAGGAACTGCAGGCGGCGACGCTCGCCGCCGGACAGATCGCCGATGCGCGCCACCAGCTTGTCGCCGGTGAACCCGAACTCCTCCAGCAGCGACGACGCGGACGCCTCGCGCCCCGTCGCCAGCTTCGTCTCCTCCTTGAGCCGCTTGACCGATTCGAGCACGCGGTCGCCGTCGTCCAGTTCGCCGACGGTCTGCGACAGGTAGCCCAGCCGCAGCGTCTTGCCGCGCTTGATCTTCCCCGCATCCGGTTCGCGTTCGTCGGCCAGCAGGTCGAGGAGCGTGGTCTTGCCAGCGCCGTTGACGCCGACGAGACCGATCCGGTCGCCCGGCCCGATCGACCACGTGACCTTGTCCAGCAACTTCCGCCCGCCGACGGCGTAATCCACGTTCGTCAGGTCGAAGACGTCCTTGCCGAGGCGCGTGACGGAGAACTGCTGCAGCGCCAGCTTGTCGCGCGGCGGCGGCACGTCGGCGATCAGCGCGTTGGCCGCGTCGACGCGGTACTTCGCCTTCGACGTCCGGGCCGGAGCCCCCCGACGCAGCCACGCCAACTCCTTGCGCGCAAGATTCTGGCGGCGCGCCTCGTTGGCCTGCGCCTGGCGCTGCCGTTCGACGCGGGCCAGTACGTAGGCCGCGTAACCGCCGTCGTACGGGTCGACGATGCCGTCGTGCACCTCCCAGATGCGGGTGCACACCTGATCGAGGAACCAGCGGTCGTGGGAGACGACCAGCATCGCGAGCCCCGCCTTGGTGCGGGCTTGAAGGTGTTCGGCGAGGAAGGCGATGGCCTCCACGTCGAGGTGGTTGGTTGGCTCGTCCAAGACGATCAGATCATGGTTGTGCAGCAGCACCGCCACCAGGCCAACGCGACGGCGTTCGCCACCGGACAGCGTGTCTAGGCGGCGATCCAGTTCCATGTCGCCGAGGAGGGCTTCGACGACGCCGCGCCGCGCGGCGTCCGCCGCCCACACATGGTCCGGTTCGCCGTCGACGATCCAATCGCGGATGGTCTGCTCGTCGGCGCCTGTAGTGGCCTGCGTGAGCACGCCGATGGAGGCGTTGTTCGAGCGGGTGACCCGGCCCTGATCGGGCTCCAGATCGCCGGTCAGGATGCGCAGCAGGGTCGTCTTGCCGTCGCCGTTGCGGCCGACGACGCCGATGACCTCACCCGCGGAGATGCCCAGGGAGACGCCGTCGAGCAGGATCCGGGTGCCGAACCCGTGGGTGACGGATTCGAGGTTGACGAGGTTCGCCACAGATCAGCGTCCGCGCATGGCGGAGCGGGCACCCTTGACGTTGATCGGACCCTTGGGGATGGGCGCCTTGGGGCGCATGGCGTCGAGCGCGCGGAGGCGCTGGTTGACCTCTTGGATCTTCGCCGGGGTGAGCGTCTTGGGCAGCTTCTTGATGTGCTTGGTCAGCTGATCCAGCGGGATCTGGCCTTCCTTCTTGCCCATCTGCAGCACCTTCACGTCGACGCCGAACGCCACCTGAGAGTGCTTCTTGCGCTCGCTCTCCAGCAGCGGCTTCAAGCGACCGGGATCGCCCTCACCGATCAGCAGCAGGCCGCCGGGGCCGAGCGTGCGGTGCACGACGTCGAAGTTACGCGTGGCCGTCACGACGGGGGTGGAGATCCACTTCTTGTCCAGCATCTGCAGCGCCACCTCGGCGGAGCCGGCCTGGCCGTCGAAGCGGGCGTAGACGGCGCGGCGCGCACGCCACGCGAAGGCCAGCATCGCCACCAGGAAGCCGACCGACAGGCCGAGAACGCCCCAGATGATCGGCTGGTTGAGCAGGAAGCCGATGATCAGGAAGATGATGATGGGCAGGATCAGGCCGCCGAGCATGAGCCACGGCAGGGCCTTGTCGTGCTGCGCGGTGACCTTGTAGGTCTCCACCATCTGACGCCAACGGCCCCAGTCCTCCGGGTTCGTGGAGTTCTTCTTGCGCTCCTTGAGGGCCTTGGCCTCGGCCTTCTGCTTGGCCTCTAGCGCCTTGGCCCTTTCGCTCTTTGCCATCGGGTCTCCGTGTTAGTTCTTCTTGCGGGCGTCCATTGCCGTCCGGTACAGGCGTCCTGCCCGGTACGACGACCGGACGAGCGGCCCGGACAACACGCCAGAATATCCGATCTCGCGAGCCTCCTCCGCCAGCTCATCGAACTCCTGCGGGGTGACCCACCGGTCGATGGGGTGGAGGGTGGCGTTGGGCCGCAGGTACTGCGTGATGGTGATTAGCTCCGTGCCCGCGTCGTACAGGTCGTGCAGCGCGGCGGAGATCTCCTCGCGGGTCTCGCCCATGCCCAGGATGAGGTTGGACTTGGTGACCAGGCCGGCGTCGCGCGACATGGTGAGCACCTCCAGCGACCGGTCGTACCGGAAGCCGGGACGGATGCGCTTGAAGATTCGCGGTACCGTCTCGACGTTGTGCGCGAACACCTCCGGCTTCGCATCGAACAGCTGGCCCAGCAGCTCGGCCTTGCCGGAGAAGTCTGGTGCGAGCATCTCGACGCCGACGCCCGGGTTGACCGCGTGGATCTGGCGGATCGTCTCGGCGTAGAGCCATGCGCCCTCGTCCTCGAGGTCGTCGCGGCAAACACCGGTGATGGTGGCGTAGCGCAGGCCCATCTGCTTGACGGACGCGGCGACGCGCATCGGCTCGGCCGGGTCGTAGCCGTCGGGCTTGGCGGATTCGATCTGGCAGAAATCGCACCGCCGGGTGCACTTGTCGCCGCCGATGAGGAAGGTGGATTCGCGATCCTCCCAGCACTCATAGATGTTGGGGCAGCCTGCCTCCTGGCACACGGTGTGCAGATCGCCCTTGGCGACGATGTCCTGCAAGTCGTTGTAGTTGGGCCCCATCTTCGCGGTGGTCTTGATCCACCCTGGCTTGCGTTCGATCGGGGTCTCGGCGTTCTTCGCCTCGATGCGGAGGAGGCGACGCCCATCTGGCTGCACTGCGGTCACAACGGCCACCCTATCTGTTCGGTCAACGCCGGATCCTGCTGAGAGCAGCGGTCAGCGGGGCTTGGAGGTCACGCGCCACCTGGGCCACGGACCAGTCTCCGGGGAGTTCCTCGATAAGCGACGTCACGCCCGCGTCGGAGATGCCGCAGGGGACGATGTTGCCGAATCGCTCAGCGCTGCTGAGCACGTTGAGCGCGAAGCCGTGCGTCGTGGTGCGGCGGGCCACCCGGACACCGATGGCGCAGATCTTCCGTTCAGGCCGGTTCGCGGTCGCGCCCAGCCACACGCCGGTGCGGCCACTCACACGGCCGCTGTAAAGGCCGTAGCTCTGGAGCAGCGCGATGACCGCCTCCTCCAGCACCCGCACGTAATCGACGACGCCGACGCCGTCGCGCAGCTTCACGATCGGGTAGCCCACCAGCTGGCCGGGCCCGTGATACGTGATCTCCCCGCCCCGGTCCACGGGAACCACCGGCGTGCCGTCCTTGGGGTAGTCGCCCGGCTTGGTGCGGTGCCCGGCGGTGTAGACGGGGGAGTGTTCCACGTAGATCACATGATCCGGCCGGGTGCCGTCGGCGACGGCGGCGTGCACCTCCCGCTGGTACGCCCAGGTGGGCTCGTACTCGCTCAGGCTGGGTTCGCTGCCGAGGCCTCGATACTCAAAACTCAACATCACAGCCGATCCTAGTCAGCCGACGATCCCCGCCGCAGCCCACACGAGGACGGGGGCCAGCAGCAGCGCCGGCAGCAGGTCGCCGACCGGGACCTGCTTCACATTCATCAGCCGGAGTCCCAACCCCAGCAGGATCACGCCGCCGACGGCGCTCAGCGCGTCCACCTGCGCCACGGTCAGCACGTCGCCCGCGAAGTAGCCCAGTGCCGTCAGCGACCCCTGAATCACCGCGACCGCCGCCGCCGACGCCATGACGCCCCACCCGAGCGTGGAGGCGAAGGCCATGGCCGCGAATCCGTCGAGCACCGCCTTCACGAGCAACTGGTCAGCGCCGCGGCCCAAGCCGTCGGAGATGGAGCCCAAGATGGTGAGCGGGCCGACGCAGAACACCAGCGTGGAGGTGACGAGGCCGTCGACGAACCGGTTCTCGTCCCCGGCGCCCTTGAACCGACGGCGAATCCACGCCGCGCCCTGCTCCAGCCGGTCCTCGACGCGCAACCACGAACCGAGCAGCGTCCCCAGCAGCAGGCTGGCCAACACCACGATCATCGCTGCCGAACCGACGGCGTCGCCCAGTGCCGTGGAGTTCATCAGCACGACGGAGAACCCGCCGATCACCAGCGTGAACAGTCCCAGCACCGTGGTGACGGTGTCCTTGGTGCGTTCGGGGATGCGGTTGCCGAGCAGGATGCCGAGCAGAGAGCCGACGATCACCGTGGCGACGTTGACGACCGTCCCGATCCCGATAAACACGAGCGCCATCAAAGCAGAAACCCCCGGGAATCATCCCGGGGGTCTCATGCTGGGCTAGCGACTAGACGCCGAATTCACCGCCGAAATCGCCGTCTTCCAGGCGCTCCTTGATGGCGGAGAGGAAGCGGGCCGCGACGGCACCGTCGATGAGACGGTGGTCGTAGCTGAGCGACAGGTACATCATGTGACGCACCGCGATCGACTCGTTGCCGAAGCGATCCTCGACGACGACCGGGCGCTTCACCAGCGCGCCGGTGCCGAGGATGGCGACCTCCGGCTGGTTGACGATTGGGGTGTCGAACAGCGTGCCGGCCGAGCCGTAGTTCGTGATGGTGAAGGAACCACCGCTGAGCTCGTCCGGGCCAACCTTCGAGTCACGCGTACGGGCCGCGAGATCGGCGATCTTCTTGGCCAGGCCGGCGAGGTTGAGGTCGCCGGCGTTCTTGATCACCGGAACCAGCAGGCCGCGCTCGGTGTCCACCGCGATGCCGACGTGCTCGCCGTCGGCGTAGGTCATGGTGCCGGCCTCGGTGTCGATCGTGGCGTTGACCACCGGGAACTGCTTGAGTGCCTCGGTGGCGGCGGCGACGATGAACGGCAGGTACGACAGGGAGGCGCCGTTGCGCTTCTTGAAATCGTCCTTGACCTGGTTGCGGATGTGGCTGATGGCGGTGAGGTCCACCTCCACCGTGGCGGTGAGCTGGGCCGACGTCTGCAGCGATTGCACCATGCGGGAGGCGATGACCTTGCGCAGGCGGGACAGCTTCTCCGTCGTGCCGCGAACCTTCTCGGCCTGTTCGGGAGCGGCCTTCGGAGCGGCCGCGGCCGCAGGGGCCTCGTCCTTCTTCGCCTCAGCAGCAGGGGCAGCCTTGGCAGCTTCGGCCGCGTCGAGGATGTCCTGCTTACGGATGCGGCCACCGACGCCGGTGCCCTTGACGGATGCCAGATCCACGCCGTGCTCCTTGGCCATCTTGCGGACCAGCGGGGTCACGTACGTGCCGTCGCCAGAGGCTTCGGCCGCGCGGCGAGCCACTGCGGCTTCGACGGCGGGGGAGAGCGCGGCGTCAGCCTTGGGCTCTTCCTTCTTCGGCTCTTCCTTGGGCTCGGGCTTCGGCTCTTCCTTCGGCTCAGGCTTGGGCTCCTCCTTGGGGGCCTCCTCCTGGGGCTCGGGATCGGTCTCTTCCTTGGGCTCCGGCTGCGCCGAGGCGTCGCCGATGATGGCGAGCACTGCGCCCACCTCAGCGGTGTCGTCTTCCTTGAAGCGGATTTCCAGCAGCGTGCCGGCGGCCGGGGACGGGATCTCGGTGTCGACCTTGTCGGTAGAAACCTCGAGCAGTGGCTCGTCGGCCTCGACGGTGTCGCCCACTTCCTTCAGCCAGCGGCTGATGGTGCCCTCGGTGACGGACTCGCCGAGCGCC
>DYZF01000157.1 GCA_020741375.1 Tessaracoccus flavescens | reverse complement strand
AAGAAGTCGGCAGCGCCCAAGCCACCGGCCAGCAAGCCGACGCCGCCCGCCAATGGCGGCGGCGACGGAAACGGCTAATCGGGTGACGTCGAAGGTGTTGGCGGCGGCCGGTGCGGTCGCCGCCACCGGTGCAGCCTGCTTCGGGTGGGGGCTGTTTGAGGCGGGCCTGTACACGCTCCGGCGCGTCGAGGTTCCTGTGCTGCCGGCCGACGGAGCGCCGCTACACGTCCTTCACATCAGTGACCTTCACCTGATCGCTGGGCAGGAACGGAAGCTGGAGTTTCTCCGCTCGCTCCCCAACCTGCGCCCGGACTTGGTGGTCAACACCGGCGACAACATCGCCCAAGGCGCTGCCATCGCCCCGCTCATGGCTGCGATCGAACCGCTGCGAGAACTTCCGGGCGTGTTCGTGTTCGGGTCCAACGACTACTACAAGCCACACTTCCGAAACCCGCTGAAGTACCTCATTCACGGCAGCTCACACGGCAACGATGAGGCCCGAACGGACCTCCCCATCGACGAACTGCGCGAGCGTCTCAGCGAGTTCGGGTGGATCGACCTCACCCACCGTCGGGCGACCTTGAATGTTGCGGGTTACAGGCTGGCCTTCCGTGGCACGGACGACGCGCACCTCGAGCGCGACGATTACGCCTCCGTCACCGGCCCCGCCGACCCCGCGGCGGACCTCAACATCGGCGTCACGCATGCCCCATACCTGCGCCTCCTCGACGCGATGACCGCCGACGGCATGGATCTGATCTTTGCCGGCCACACGCACGGCGGCCAGGTGTGCGTGCCCGGGTACGGTGCGCTGATCACCAACTGCGATCTCGACACCGCTCGCGTGAAGGGCCTCTCCAGCCACACGTCGGGCGGCAAGACGGCCGCGCTGCACGTGTCCGGTGGCTTGGGATCCTCGCCGTTCGCGCCCTATCGCTTCGCGAACCGGCCGGAGGCCACGCTGCTCACGCTCACACCTCGAGCGGCCTGAGTTTCACGATTTCGCCAGCGCTGCGCTAACATTCTCGTTGGCTCTAGGGCCATCGGGGTGTGGCGCAGCTTGGTAGCGCGCGTCGTTCGGGACGACGAGGCCGCAGGTTCAAATCCTGTCACCCCGACCATGTGATGTCTCAAGACATCGGCGACAACGGACCTGCGTTTATGCAGGTCCGTTTGTTGTTTTCGGGCGGCCAAGCAGAGCCCGGGCCCGAGATTTCGTGCCGTCTCAGTAGTCGATCTCACCGGAGCCGTCGGCCTGGGTGGAGCACGGGTAGTTCAGGCCCCGCGGAGCGCCCACGGCAGCCAAGTCATCGCACATGACGACGCCGTCGAAGCCAACCACCTGCATCCAGACGCCGTCGGACTCGGCGAACAGACCGGGGCCAGAGCCACACTTGCTCATCACGTTGCCGAGCAGGTAACCATCCGGGTGGATGCGGTCGACGGTGAACTCCTCCAGTGGGCATTCACCGTCGGACACCAAGGCATCCACCATCTCGGCAACGCCCTCGAACCCTGCGCCCAACTGAGCCGCGTCGGCCGGGGTCTTGATCGAGATCGTCGAGGTCTCCCAGCCGTTGCTGAGCTCAATGGCCGGTGCCGAAGGCTCAGGGCTGACCGACTCCTCGGCTGACGCGTCCGACTCCGAGGCCGCCGCCGCGCTGGGCGACACGGGCGCCGCCGTTTGGGTCTCGCTGGCCGTGGTTACAACCGACGGCGACACCGCGACCGGCGTGCTCACCTCAACTTGCGGTTCCTCCGGCGTGCAGCCGACGACTGCCAACACGGCGATCGGCAGCAGAGCGATGCGGCGGTTGTTCATATCGGCTCCTAAGGGTTCGGGGCGGAACGACGTTGCCATCGACCCTACCGACGCCACGGCCACACGCCCGCACCTCGACGACGCGCCGGCGAGCCTCCGTGACGAAACCGTTATCGAAAACGATTGACAGATTGGTTTCGCGGTGCAATTATATTTTGTGTAGCGACGAAACGAATTGAGTCGAAGACGACTCAGAAGGGAACGCACCATGAAGAAGAAGCTTCTGGCCCTCGCAGCCGGCGCAGCCGTGCTCCTCAGTGCATGCGGTGGTGACACCGGCTCCAACCAGGAGCCCGCCTCCTCCGACAACCCGGTCACCCTCACGTTCTGGCACAACGCCACGACGGGTGACGGCAAGGCCTACTGGGAGAAGACTGCTGCCGACTTCACCAAGGAGAACCCGGCGGTTGACATCAAGATCGAGGTCATCCAGAACGAGGACATGGACGGCAAGCTCCAGACCGCGATGAACTCCGGCGACGCTCCGGACGTGTTCATGGCTCGCGGCGGCGGCAAGCTCAAGGACGTCGTCCAAGCCGACCAGATCATGGATCTCACCGACAAGCTCAGCGATGAGACCAAGGCCGCCTACGGCGAGGCCGTGTTCGAGGCCTTCACGATCGACGGCAAGATCTACGGCATGCCCACCTCGATCCTTCCCGGCGGCATCTACTACAGCAAGGATCTGTTCGAGAAGGCCGGCATCACCGCCACCCCCACCAACTTCACCGAACTCAACGACGCCGTCGCCAAGCTGAAGGCCGCCGGCATCCAGCCCATCGCCCTCGGCGCCAAGGACGCCTGGCCGGCAGCTCACTGGTACTACTTCTTCGCACTGCGTCAGTGCTCGAAGGACGTGCTGGACACCGCCGCCCAGACCATGGACTTCTCCGACGCCTGCTGGCTGCAGGCCGGCGAGGAACTGAAGAAGTTCGCCGACACCGAGCCCTTCAACCAGGGCTTCCTCACCACCTCAGCCCAGCAGGGCGCTGGTAGCTCCGCCGGCCTGCTGGCCAACCACCAGGCAGCCATGGAGCTCATGGGCGCATGGAACCCCGGTGTCATCGGCTCCCTGACCCCCGACGGCAAGCCGCTGGCCGATCTCGGGTGGTTCCCGTTCCCGGCAGTTGAGGGTGGCGCCGGCGATCCCACCGCGATGATGGGTGGCGCCGACGGCTACTCCTGCTCCAAGGACGCCCCGGCCGAGTGCGCCGACTTCCTGAACTTCATGGCCACCAAGGCCAATCAGGAAGCCTACGCCGACGCCTTCGACACCCTGCCCGCCAACGCCGAAGCCAAGGGCGTCGTCACCGATCCCGCTCTCCAGGACATCCTCACCTCCTACGAGAACGCCGCCTACGTCACCCTGTGGCTCGACACCCAGTACGGCCAGAACGTCGGTAACGCTCTGAACGCCGGCGTGGTCAACATGCTCGCCGGCCAGGGCGACGCCGCTGGCATCGTCGAGGCCGTCAAGAGCGCCGCAGCGAAGGGCTGATCAGGTACACCCTCATGAACGAATCCACCGCATTGCCGGTTGATCGCTCCGAGGGGACGACGCAGGCCCGGGGCAGCGCAACCACCGCGCTGCCCCGGGCCGCTCGCCCTCGGCGGAAGACCGACTGGCGCAAACGCCTCGAGATCCTCGTCCTCGCGGGACCCGCCATCGTGATGTTCGTGGGTTTCGTCATCTTCCCCGTGTTCATGGCCGCCTACTACGGCTTCTTCCGATGGAAGGGCTTCGGGCCGCCCACGGACTTCATCGGGATCCAGAACTACATCACGATCTTCAGCGACGAGAAGTTCCTCGCAGCTGTCCAGCACAACGCGTTCATCGTCATCGCATCCCTGCTCATCCAGGGCCCCGTGGCCATCGGCTTCGCGCTGTTGCTCAACCAGAAGATCAAGGGCCGCTCCCTCATCCGAGTGCTGATCTTCGTCCCCTACGTCATCGCTGAGGTCATCGTCGGCACCGGCTGGGGCCTCATGCTCCAGAGCGCCGGCGCGGTCAACGACTTCCTCGGCAAGATCGGCCTCGACGCCCTCCAGACTGACTGGATCTCGGATCCCAACATCGCGATCTGGACCCTGATGGTCATCATCTCCTGGAAGTACATCGGCTTCGCCGTCATCCTGATGCTGGCCGGCATGCAGGGCATCCCGGACGAGCTGTACGAAGCGGCCGCCGTCGACGGCGCGTCCTTCTGGCAGATCCAGAAGTCGATCACGCTGCCCCTGCTGGGCCCGACGATCCGCATCTGGGCCTTCCTGTCCATCATCGGATCGCTGCAGTTGTTCGATCTGGTTTACATCATCTGGGGCCAGTACATCTCGGACACCGCGGGCACCTCCACCATGGCCACCTACATGGTCCGTGAGGGCCGCCTCGCCGGCAACTACGGCTACGGCAACGCGGTCGCCGTCGTGATCTTCCTCATCTCCCTCGTCATCGCTCTGGCGTACCAGCGCTTCGTGCTGCGCCGCGACACCGAGGGTGCCCTCACCGAGAAGCCCGGGAAGGAGACGGGCCGATGAGCACCGCCACCATGACAGCAGAACCGACGGCTCGGCGCCGCGCCCGCGAGACCGTGCCGTGGGGACGCCCCAGCGTCTACCTGGTCGCCACCGTCCTCATCGCCATCTGCGTGGCCCCCGTGATGTACATCATCCTGGGCGGCTTCCGCTCCAACTCGCAGATCACCGTCGACCCGTCCGGCCTGCCCAACCCGTGGGTGGTGGAGAACTACACCAACGTCCTCACCAGCCCCACGTTCTGGACCCAGTTCGGCAACTCGGTGTTTGCGGCGGGCTTCACGACGCTCGGCTGCGTCACGCTGGCTCTGATGGCCAGCTTCGTGATCGCGCGCTACGAGTTCCGCGGCCGCAACGCGATGTTCTCGCTCTTCGCGGCCGGCCTGATGTTCCCGATTACGGTGGCCATCACGCCGCTGTACATCCTCGTCCGGACGCTCGGTCTGACGAACAACCTGTGGGGCATCATCCTCCCCCAGATCGCGTTCGCTCTGCCGACGACGGTGATCATCCTCGTGCCGTTCCTACGGGCCATCCCTAAGGAACTGGAGGAGGCGGCTGCCATCGACGGCGCCAGCCGGCTCGGATTCTTCTTCCGCATGGTGTTGCCCCTGTCGATGCCCGGCGTCATCACCACCGGCATCCTGGCCTTCATCGGCTCGTGGAACAGCTACATGCTGCCCCTGTTCATCCTCAGCGATTCCGAGAAGTACACCCTGCCGCTCGGCGTCCAGGCGTTCGCGTCACAGCACTCGGTGGACACCGCCGCCGTGCTGGCGTTCACCTCACTGTCGATGATCCCGGCGCTGCTCTTCTTCAGCCTGTTCGAGCGCCGAATCGTCGGCGGCCTGACGGGCGCGGTGAAGGGATGACCGCGACCTCGATGCGGCGCGTCACGATCCGTGATGTCGCGTTGGCTGCTGGAGTGTCCGTCTCGACGATCTCGAAGGTCGTCAACGGGCGCTCCGGCATCGCCGCCGACACGCAGGAGCGCGTGCGCGCCGTCGTCGAGGAAATGGGCTACGTGGGCGCCGTCGGTGCCCAGACGCTGCGCCGTCAGAAGACTGGCGTGGTGGGCGTCTTGGTCAGCCGGTTCGAGCCCTACTCCGCCGAGGTGCTCAAGGGCGTCTCGGCGGCCATCGAAGGGTCGGGCTACGAGCTCATGGCGTGGTCGGGCGTCACCAAGCCGGGCGCGGCGGCCTCCGGGTGGGAGCGTCGCCTTCTGGGCAGGCTGGCCGGCGGGCTGATCGACGGCGCCATCGTCGTCACCCCCAGCGTCACTCCCCCGGTCGGGGGCTTTCCCCTAGTGGTGGTGGACCCCCACGAGCTGTCCGACGACACCCCCACCGTCCGCAGCGACGACGCGGGCGGCGCCCGCCGGGCGACGGCGCACCTGCTCAGCCTGGGCCACACCCGCATCGGCTTCCTGGGCGGCCGCCACGATTTGGCGTCCGCGCGGGCCCGTGAAGACGGGTTCCGTCAGGCGATGGCGGCCGCGGGGGTCGCCGTCGACCCCAGGCTTGTCGCTCACGGCGATTACACCAACGCCGGCGCCATGGGCCCGGCCCGGCACCTGCTGACGCAGGAGCAGCGGCCCACCGCGATCTTCGCGGCCAACGACGTTTCCGCCCTGCGAGTGATCACCGAGGCCAACCGGC
Organism: Tessaracoccus flavescens; assembly: GCA_020741375.1. GTDB lineage: Bacteria > Actinomycetota > Actinomycetes > Propionibacteriales > Propionibacteriaceae > Arachnia > Arachnia flavescens_A. The sequence goes on along the minus strand of DYZF01000157.1, from coordinate 6,078 downwards.
TCGGCCTGAGCGTGCCGGAGGAGCTGTCAGTGATCGGCTTCGACGACGTTCCCGAGGCAGCGAAGGCGGCGCCACGGCTCACGACGATGGCGCAGCCGATGCAGCAACTGGGCGCGACCGCCATGGAGATGCTGCTGCGACTCCTGCGGGATCAGGCGCCGACGCGGCGCCACGCCTGCTTGTCGACGCAACTGATCGTCCGCAGGTCCACCGCACCTCTGCGCTGAACTACCCCTAGCAGCCGGGCTAGTAGTTCCGGACTTGGAAGTTCTCGTCCTCGCACGCCAGCCCCGGGACGTCGACGGGCACACCCATCTCGGTCAGTTGGGCACACTCCGGCGGGTCTTGGAACAGCACCAGATAACGCCACTCGTCGCCGTCGATCCCCCACACGGCGAACCCGTCTTGGCACGGGGATTCTTCGGAGCCGTAGACGAAGCCGTCGCGGTGGGCGGCCGTGAAGTGGAGCGCCGACGGTGTGCAGCCGGCATCGTCTTCCACCGTCAACCTGGCCTTGACGTACTCGAGGAAGGTGTCGGGCAGGCCCGTGGCGGCTGTGGCCTGTTCAGCATCTGAGATGGTGGCCGACAGCTGATCCCACGGCCCGCCTTGGGGTTCGGGCTTCTCGACGGGCGGCAGCGACAGCGGCACTTCGCCACGGGGCTCGGCCTCAGTGGCCTGCACGCCCGGCTCGGATGCTTCCGAGGTGGCGGGCACTGCGCTCGACGCGCCGCCGGTGGGCTCCGCCGTCGGCTCGGCGGTGGCCTGGCCAGCGGGGGAATCGGTGATCGGCGGTGTGGTGGTGGGGGTCGTCGTGCAGCCTGTCACTAGGGCCAGAACAGCTAGCCCCAGTACCGCTTTCATCGTCGACCGCACCCGTCGAGCCTAGCAACGAAGCGGTGGCGGAAACCGGCACACACACCCACTCGCGCCCAAAGCGATCCGCGGGGTGTCCACTAGGTGTCCATAACACACCCCCGATTCGCTCTAGCGGGCGGGGGCTAGCTATGGTAAAAGCGAAATCGCTCAATGGTGATGCGTATTTCCTAGGCAGTGTCGCAACGAGGAGACCCATGTCAACCGCCACCGAAGTCCGCCGTTCTGAACTACCCTCCACCGGGCAGGCCCCCACGCACCCCAAGCTCGTCGCTTGGCTCGATGAGGTCGTGGAACTCTGCAAGCCGGACGCCATCTACTACTGCGATGGCTCCGACGCCGAGTGGGATGCGTTGGTCGATGTCCTTGTCGAATCCGGCACAGTCGTGCGGCTGAACGACGAGAAGAAGCCCAACTCCATCTACGCCCGCACCGATCCCGACGATGTCGCCCGCGTCGAGGATCAGACCTTCATCTGCTCGAAGGATGAGCGTGACGCCGGCCCCACCAACAACTGGATGGATCCGGAGGAGATGAAGCGCGTCATGCGCGGCCTCTACGACGGCTGCATGCGCGGCCGCACCATGTACGTCATCCCGTTCGTCATGGGCCACCTGGATGCTCAGGATCCGAAGTTCGGCGTCGAGGTGTCGGATTCGGCTTACGTCGTGCTGTCGATGAAGATCATGACGAAGATGGGCAAGGAAGTCCTCGATCGCATGACCGAGACCCAGGCCGATTTCGTTCCGTGCCTCCACTCCGTCGGCATGCCTCTGGCCGAGGGCCAGAAGGACGTTCCGTGGCCCTGCTCGGAGACCAAGTACATCGTTCACTTCCCGGATGAGCGCATGATCTGGTCCTACGGCTCCGGCTACGGCGGCAACTCGCTGCTCGGCAAGAAGTGCTACGCGCTGCGCATCGCGTCGGTCATGGCCCGCGACGAGGGCTGGATGGCCGAGCACATGCTCATCCTGAAGCTCATCTCCCCCGAGGGCCGCGCCTACCACATCGCCGCCGCGTTCCCGTCGGCCTGTGGCAAGACCAACCTCGCCATGCTCGAGCCCACTGTTCCCGGCTGGAAGGTCGAGACCCTCGGCGACGACATCGCGTGGATCCGCTTCGGTGAGGATGGCCGCCTGTACGCCACCAACCCCGAGGCCGGCTTCTTCGGCGTCGCTCCCGGTACCGGCCACGACACCAACCCCAACGCGATGCTCTCGCTGGAGGCCGGCAACTCGATCTTCACCAACGTGGCACTCACCCCGGACGGCGACGTCTGGTGGGAGGGCATGACTAAGGAGAAGCCCGAGACGCTGACCGACTGGAAGGGTCGCCCGTGGCACGGCGCCACCGGCCCCGAGGGCGGTCGCCCCGACGAGAAGGCTGCCCACCCGAACAGCCGCTTCTGCACCCCGATCGATCAGTGCCCGATCCTGTCCGACGACTACAACAGCCCGCAGGGCGTGCCGCTGGACGCGATCGTCTTCGGCGGTCGTCGTGAGAACACCATCCCGCTGGTCACCCAGTCGCGCGACTGGAAGCACGGCGTGTTCATGGGCGCCACCTGCTCGTCCGAGACCACGGCCGCCGCATCCGGGGCCGTCGGCGTGCTGCGTCGCGACCCGATGGCCATGCTCCCCTTCATCGGCTACCACGTTGCCGACTACGTGCAGCACTGGATCGATCTGGGCAAGAAGGCTGACGCCGACAAGCTGCCCAAGGTGTTCTACGTCAACTGGTTCCGTCGCGACGAAAACGGCCGCTTCATGTGGCCCGGCTTCGGCGAGAATAGCCGCGTGCTGAAGTGGATCGCCGAACGCGTCGACGGCAAGGTCGGCGCCAAGGAGACCCCCATCGGTTACCTGCCTGACGAAGACGGTCTGGATGTCGAGGGCCTCGACATCGATGCCGACGACCTGAAGCACGTCGTGTCCTTCAGCGCCGATGAGTGGCGCGACGAGGTGCCGCGCGTCGGTCGCTGGTTCGACACCTTCGGTTGGCGTCTGCCGCGCGAGCTCGTCGACGAGCTGCGTCAGTTGGAGAAGTCTCTGGGCCGCACGCCTAGCGGCGACTTCTGATCTTGCGATAAGAGTCCGCAGCCAAACGGCCCCCGGGGTTTCCCGGGGGCCGTTTGGCGTTGTGTGGTGGTGGGCCGCCTGCCGTGTCAGTCGACGCGACCCAGGATGGTCGCCGGCACCTCAGGCACGGAATCTGAGTAGTCGACGACGCCGTCGAGGGATGCAATGGCGCGATCAAAACGCTCAGGCGTGGCCGTGTGCAGCGTGAACAGAGGCTGTCCGGCGGTCACCTTGTCGCCCGGCTTGGCGTGGATCTCGACGCCCGCGACGGCCTGCACGTCGTCCTCCTTGCGAGCACGACCAGCGCCCAAGCGCCACGCCGCGACACCGACGCCGTACGCGTCCATCCGCGACACGTAGCCGTCCTTCTCCGCCGTCACGACGTGCGTGTGCTCGGCCACCGGGAGCGGCGCGTCGGGGTCGCCGTCCTGAGCGGCGATCATGCGACGCCACACATCCATCGCGCGGCCGTCCTGGAGTGCGGGGGCCGGGTCGATGTCTGGCTTGCCCGCCGCCGCGAGCATCTCGCGGGCCAGCGCCACCGTCAGCTCGACGACGTCCGCCGGGCCACCACCGGCCAGCACCTCAACCGATTCGCGAACCTCCAGCGCGTTGCCGGCCGTGAGGCCCAGCGGGGTGTCCATGTTGGTGAGCAGCGCGACGGTGTTGACGCCGGCGTCGTTGCCCAGATCCACCATGGTGCGGGCCAGTTCGTTGGCGTTGTCGAGGTTCTTCATGAACGCACCGGAACCGACCTTGACGTCGAGGACCAGCGCACCGGTGCCCTCGGCGATCTTCTTGCTCATGATGGAGCTGGCGATCAGCGGGATCGCCTCGACGGTGCCCGTCGTGTCGCGCAGCGCGTACAGCTTCTTGTCGGCCGGGGCCAAGCCCGAGCCCGCCGCGCAGATGACGGCGCCGATGGTGTTGAGCATCTCGAACATCTCCTCGTTGGAGAGGTCCGCGCGCCAGCCGGGGATGGCCTCGAGCTTGTCGAGCGTGCCGCCGGTGTGGCCGAGGCCGCGACCCGAGAGCTGTGGGACGGCCACGTCGAACACCGCGACCAGCGGTGCGAGCGGAAGCGTGATCTTGTCGCCGACACCACCGGTGGAGTGCTTGTCCGCCGTCGGCCAGCGCAGCGCCGAGAAATCCATCCGCTCCCCCGAGCGGACCATGGCGTCGGTCCAGCGAGCGATCTCGTCGCGCTCCATACCCTTGAGCAGGATGGCCATCGCCATCGCCGCCATCTGGTAATCGGCCACATCACCCTTGGTGTAGGCGTCGATCACCCAATCGATCTGCTCAGAGCTCAGCTTCCCGCCGTCGCGCTTGGTGCGAATGAGGTCAACCATGTCCATCGTCATGGGGGCAAGGCTAGTAGGGACTTGCTGACCTGTGTGACGATGGGAGGTATGGAACGACACCTATGGCTCGTGGTCATCCTCGCGGGAGCGGCGATGGCGTGGGGCTTCAGCACGAACGGCGGCCTGAGCTGGTCGGAGCTTCTGATCCTCATCGGCGTCGCGCTGATCGCGTGGTGGATGAGCCCCTATTCCTACGGCATTTCAAAGAAGCACGGAGCCATCATGAGTCTTCCCGAAGAGCAGCGACGCGTCGTCGTCTATTGGCGTCCGGGGTGCATCTTCTGCCAACGACTGCGCGGCGGTCTGGGCAACGATGCCAAACGTGTGCAGTGGGTCAACATCTGGCAGGATGCGGAGGCGGCCGAGTTTGTGCGTCAGCACAACGACGGCAACGAGACTGTCCCCACCGTCGTGATCGACGGCGAGGTGCACACCAACCCAGACCCACGCCTCGTGCGCGACGCGCTCGCGGCCTGATCGAAAGGCCTTCATGGCCCCCAACCGCGAGTTTCAGCGCGCCCGCATCAGCGTCACCTTGATGTTTCTCCTCAACGGGGTGGGGTGGTCGTCGATCATTCCGCGGTTCGCGGAGATCAAGAACGCTCTGGGTCTTGACGATCTCGCGTGGGGTTTGGTCGTGGCGATCGGCCCGATCGGCGGCCTGCTGGCTGGGCTCTTCACGGCCCGCATGATGCGACGCTCGTCGTCGGCGATCGTCTGGCTCGCCTCCACGCTGGTCAGCTTGGTCATGATCAACGTGGCTGGCAACGCCATCCACTGGCTGATGTTCGCATTCGGCATCATGATGGTGGCGGCGATGGACTCACTCTCCGACATCGCCATGAACGCCCACGGTCTTCGCGTACAACGCGGCTACGGCCGCTCAATCCTCAACGGCCTCCACGGCTGGTGGTCGGTGGGCGCGGTCATCGGCGGTTTCATCGGTGCCACGGCTCTGCAGTTGGGGATCCCGATCTGGGTTCAGACGGTGGGCGGCATGGTGCTGTTCGCGACGATCGCCCTCTACGCCAAGCGGCTGGCCCTGCCCGGCCAGGACGCTGCGCCCGTCGACGCGGACCTTCCGCAGCCCGGTCGCGGCATCTCCAAGCGCTGGATTCCGCGCCTCGTCGCTCTCGGCCTGTTGGGCGCCACCGCCGGCCTGATCGAGGATTCGGGTGCGTCGTGGGGCGCTGTGTACCTGGACAGCCAGTTCACGGTGGCGCCGTTCGTCGTCGGCATGGCGTTCGTGGCGCTTCAGGTGTCGCAGATGATCGGCCGATTCACGGGCGACGCGCTGACCAACCGGATCGGCGCCCATCTGGCCGTGGTGCAGGGCATGGTCATCGCCGCCGTCGGCATGATGTTCGCCGTGCTGGTCCCCACCCCTGTCACGACGCTGATTGGATTCGCGTGCGCCGGCTGGGGCATCGCGACGGCGATCCCCGCGTCCATGCACGCCGCCGATGAGCTGCCGGGCATGGCGCACGGCAACGGGTTGACGTTCGTCACGTGGCTGATGCGCCTAGGCTTCTTCGCCGGCCCGCCGGTCATCGGAGCCATCGCCAACGTCGTCGGGCTGCGCTGGGCCCTGTTGGTTATTCCGGCGTGCGCCTTGGTGGGGCTGCTGCTGTCCCCAGCGCTGAAGCCCCCGGCCGCCGAAGCGCCGGAGGCAACCCGCTAACGGCCCTACACCTGCCAGCCGTCGAAGTACTCGACCAGCTTGCTGGGCAGGGGCGGAACTGGCTTCAGACCTCCGTCGG
>DYZF01000156.1 GCA_020741375.1 Tessaracoccus flavescens | reverse complement strand
ACGCGTTGCAGTGGTTCTCCTTCACGCTGATCGGCGTGGTGGGCCTCGCCGTGTTGATCCGCGCCGACCTCCGCGACCGGAAGAAGGCCAAGGCCAAGGCTGCGGCTCAGTCCGGCGAGCCGGACACCGCGGAACTGCCGGCTACTGACGACGCGTCCCTGGACGGCGATCAGGCCGAGGCCCGCCGCTGATGCAGCTCGCGGATTGGCTGCGCTGCCCGCACTGCCACGGCGAACTCAGCCACGACGGCGCCGCACTGCGTTGCCCGTCCCGACATTCGTTCGACGTGGCGCGGCAGGGCTACGTGAACCTGCTGGGCCGGGCGGCCCCGCACAACGCCGACACCCCGGGCATGCTCGAGGCGCGGGCCCGGTTCCTCGGCACCGGCTTGTTCGATCCGGTGGCCGACGCCGTCGCCGAGCCGCTCCAGGGCAGGCGCCGCATCGTCGAGGTGGGTGCCGGCACCGCCTATTACTTGGCGCATGCGCTGGATCGGCACCCGGCCGCGCAGGGCTTGGCCACCGACGTGTCCGTCCCCGCCGCCAAGCGAGCCGCCCGCGCCCACGAACGGGCGCACGCCGTCGTAGCCGACACGTGGGCCGGCCTCCCGGTGCGCGACGGCGTCGCGGACGCACTCCTGTGCGTGTTCGCACCCCGCAACCCCGCCGAGTTCGAACGCCTCGTGGCGCCCGGCGGCGTCGTGGTGGTCGCGGTGCCCACCGTCAACCATCTCCGCGAGTTACGCGCCGCGCACGGCCTGCTCGACGTCGCAGAGGACAAGGCGGCCACTGTCGCGGCGGCGTTCCCCGGTTGGCGCTCGACAGCGTGGACCGTCGAATACCCGGCGCACCTCGACGGACCCCAGGCCACCGACCTCATCGCCATGGGCCCCAACGCCTTTCATGACCGCCCAAGGATTGTGGACGACATCTCGGTCACGGTCTCGGTCACCGTCGTGACGCTCCAGCGACAGGCTCCCTGACGGTTCTAGGCGGCAGGCGAGCGGATCTGTCCGCCGTCGCTAGGGTGTGGGGATGGACGATGACGACCTGACAGCCTTTCTCCGTTCCTTCAAGCGCGTCTCAGAGGCGGCGAGCAACCTAGTCCCCGGCGAGAATGGGCCCCTGCTCGTCGGCGCGCTCACCGCCTTCCTCGGCCGGTCCCCGCGGGAGCTGTCCGTGGTCACGCGCGAGATCATGGCGTTCCGCTTCGCCGACTACGACGTGGCGTTGGAGCACTTGGCCGGACCCGACGTCGAGCTCCTCGGCATCGGTGGTGGCGGCGAGCGGCACCACAACCTCCTCGCGGACCTCATCGGCAGCCCGTGGGCCAACACCTCAGTCGGTCAGGTGGATTGGGCGGACGTCGCCGTCGGCCCCGAGGAAAGCCGGCGGGTCATGGCGCTGGGCATCCGGCTGTTCCACTTCGACGCTCAACCCGTCGCGGTCCTGCAGCGACGCGCCTCCCGCATGCACGGCAACGGCACGGGCCTGTTGGAGGTTCTCTCGCCGGATCCATCGGTGTCGTCCAAGCTTCTCGACACCCTCCGCGATCTCTCCACCGAGCAGTCGCTGCTCCGCGGCCAAGTGCTGAGCCTCGAGCAGGTGGGATACGAAGGCGAGGGCGACGGCTTCCGCTTCATCGCACGCCCAGACCTGCCAGCGGACGCCGTCGTGCTTCCGCCGGGCGTGCTGGACCGGATCAGCGGGCACATCGGTGGAATCGCCCACCACTCCGAGGCCCTACGCCGCTACGGCCAACACCTGAAGCGCGGGGTCCTGCTCTACGGCCCACCCGGCACCGGCAAGACCCACACGGTGCGGCACCTCATCAGCGCGAACCCGCAGCACACGGTGATCCTCCTCGCGGGCCAGACGCTGCAGTTCATCGTGCAGGCCACCGCCATCGCCCGGCACCTCTCCCCAGCCATCGTCGTGCTCGAAGATTGCGACCTCGTCGCGATGGACCGGGGTTTCACGCCGTCGGGCAACCCGCTGCTGTTCGAGGTGCTCGACACCCTCGATGGCCTCGACGCAGATTCCGATGTCGCCTTCCTCCTGACGACCAACCGGGTGGACGTGCTGGAGTCCGCTCTGACGCAACGCCCCGGCCGGATCGACCTGGCCGTCGAGATCCCTCTCCCCGACGAGCCGGCCCGCCGTCGGCTCCTCGAGCTGTACCGCGGCGAGATCGGGTTCAGCGACGCTGTCCTCGACGACGTGGCCACGCGCAGCGACTCGCGGACAGCCTCGTTCTTCAAGGAACTCGTCCGCCGTGCGGTGCTCTTTGCGGCCACCGACGGGGTCGAGCCTGCCGACGAGCACCTCACTCGCAGCCTCGACGCGCTGCTCGCCGACAACGAGGCCCTCTCCCGTAGCCTGCTGGGCTCCGGAGATCAGCCCTCAGACGGTTGGGGCGAGGGTGACGAGGTGGGGTTCTTCACCTACGGTCCGGCGCTTGGTCCCGGTGGCGATACGCTGTCCCTCGGATCCAGCTGAGGAGGAACGCGATGGCCTATCGCCCGCTGACTAGGAACAGCACCGTACGGGAGCTGTACAAGCACCCGGTCGGGCGCGACGTCATCGACAAACTGTTCCTCCAGACCGGGCTCCCCCGTCGCCTCATCTACACGCTCGGCCTGTTGAAGATCTCGTGGCTGGAGAAGCTGTCGGAACGCCTCACCGGGCCTGGGCTCGTCGACACCATCCTCGAGCTCGTCAACAGCGAACGGGAGCGTCCCCTCGATGGACGCGCCCCAGCTGCCACCCCGTGGTGGCGCGAGGCAGTGTTCTACCAGGTGTATCCCCGCTCGTTCGTCGATTCGAACGGCGATGGCATCGGCGATATCCGCGGCATCATCAGCAAGCTCGACTACCTGGCCGACCTCGGCGTCGACTGCCTCTGGCTCTCGCCCATCTTCGATTCGCCCAACCAGGACATGGGCTACGACATCCGCGATTACCGCGGAGTCATGGAGGAGATGGGCACCCTCGCCGACGTCGACGAACTGATCCGCGAGTGCCACGAGCGCGGCATGCGGATCATCCTCGATCTGGTGGTCAACCACACCTCGGACCAGCACGAGTGGTTCCAGCGCGCCCTCGACGATCCCAACGGCAAGTACGGCGGCTACTACTTCATGGAGGACGGCTCCCCCGACGAGCCGCCCAACAACTGGACCTCCTTCTTCTCCGGCTCTGCATGGCGCTGGGAGCCAGAGGCTGGCAAATGGGTGCTGCACCTGTTCGCCGACGGCCAGGTGGACCTCAATTGGGACAACGAGGACGTCCGCGACGACGTCGCCGACATGGTCTCGTGGTGGCTGAAGCGTGGCGTCGACGGCTTCCGACTTGACGTCATCAACTACATCTCCAAGCGGCCGGGTTTGCCGGACGGGCACCCGTTCATCGGCGAACTGTTGGAGTTCCGCGGCGTGGAGCACTATTTCTACGGCCCGCGTCTGCACGAGTTCCTGCGCGGCCTGCGTCGCGACGGGTTCACTCGCCGCGAGGCACCGGCCTCCACCCCGCGCCGCCGCCACCCCGACGGAAGCCTCGGCTCGCCGCTGCCGCCGGACATGATCGGCATCATGGTGGGCGAGACGCCCGGCATCGGCATGGAGCTGGGACGCCTGCTGAGCGGCTACGGCCGCGGCGAGCTGGATCTGATCTTCAACTTCGACGTGCTGGACAACCCCGGCCACGTGCGGTGGGACGTGTACAGCTACCAGCTGTGGTACCTCAAGCGCTTCTACCGCGCCTACGACAAGCACCTCTCCCCCAACGACTGGATCGCCGTCTT
>DYZF01000155.1 GCA_020741375.1 Tessaracoccus flavescens | reverse complement strand
ATTGCCACCGACGGGCTGGGGCTGGGGGGAACTGGCTGTCCCGCGGCCGAACAGCCGCTGAGGCCTGCTAGCGCAGCCGCGCCGACGATGGCCGCCCGGGCTGCCCACTTCACGTTCACGCGGACACTCTACCCAGATCGAAAATCTGCGAGCCGCCGATGGAACCGACGGTGTGGGCCCACAGAGACGTCCACCCCTGGGTCACCTGGGTGTACTACCGCGGCTGACCCGGCTCCCTCAGGTTGCGGGCTTCCAGAGGTGGTGCCAAGCGATCCCTGCGTCTGTCACCATCTGGCGCACCAGCGGCAGCGACAGCCCCACCACGTTGTACGGGTCTCCCTCGATCGACGTGACGAAGGCGCCGCCCAAGCCGTCGATCGTGAACCCGCCCGCGACGCGCTGCGGCTCGCCCGTGGCCGCGTAGGCCGCGATCTCCTCATCGCTCAGATCGGCGAAGCTCACCCGGGTGGTGCCCACCCGGGTGCTCGCCGTGAAATCGTCGCCCCGACGAACTGCCAAGTAATGGCCGGTATGCAGCAGACCGCTCTTCCCGCGCATGCGGGTCCACCGAGCGATCGCGGCCTCCGGGCTGCCCGGCTTGCCGTGGGCGACGCCTTCATGTTCGAGCACCGAATCACAGGCGATCAACACGAAATCGCCCTTGAGCGACGGCAGCACCGTTTCACCCTTCGCCGTCGCCAATCGGGACGCGAGTCTGGTGGGGTGCTGGTCTTGGATCTGCTCCTCGTCGAAGCCGGACACGATGACCTCAGGGTCCAAACCAGCCCGGCGCAGCACAATGAGCCGCGCCGGGGATTTGGATGCGAGAATCACCCGCATCGTCACATGCGGTTGTACGTCCGCCAAGCGTCTCGCCCGCCAACCAGTGGCGACCGCACCGTGCGGTAGTACGACTTCCAGCCGCCCGCAAGCGGACGGTCGTCGGCCGACCGGAGCGTTCCCGTGCGGGCGGCCGCGGCCAGCACGGCGGCGACGGCAGCGACCTCCTCCTCGGTGAGCTTCGCCTTGTTCGGGATCTTGACGCCGTCGGTCATAGCGGGATGTTTCCGTGCTTCTTCGGCGGCAGCGACTCGCGCTTGGTGCGCAGCAGACGCAGGGCCCGGATCACCTGGGCACGGGTTTCGTGCGGGTAGATGACCTGATCGACGTAGCCGCGGTCTGCGGCGACGTACGGGTTGGTCAGCTCGTCGTCGTACTCCTGGATGAGGCGTGCCCGCTCTTCCTCGGGGTTCTCCGCCGCGCCCAACTGCTTGCGGTAGAGGATGTTGACGGCGCCCTGAGCGCCCATGACGGCGATCTGTGCGGTGGGCCAGGCGAGGTTGATGTCTGCACCCAGGTGCTTGGAACCCATGACGACGTACGCGCCGCCGTAGGCCTTGCGGGTGATGACGGTCAGCAGCGGCACGGTGGCCTCGGCGTAGGCGTAGATCAGCTTGGCGCCGCGGCGGATGATGCCGTTGTGCTCCTGGCCGACGCCGGGCAGGAAGCCGGGGACGTCCACGAAGGTGAGCACGGGGATGTTGAACGCGTCGCAGGTGCGCACGAAGCGTGCGGCCTTCTCGGCGGAATCGATGTCGAGGCAGCCCGCGAACACCGTCGGCTGGTTGGCGACGACGCCGATGGAGCGACCTTCGATGCGGCCGAAACCACACAGGATCGAGCCGGCGAACAGCGGCATGACCTCGAGAAACTCCTCGTCGTCGAGCACGTTGCGGATGACTTCGCCCATGTCGTACGGCTGGTTGGCCGCGTCGGGGATGAGGCGATCGAGCTCACGGTCGTGATCCGTGATGGTGAGATCGACCTCTTCGTCGTCGAAGATCGGCGGATCCTCGAGGTTGTTCTGCGGCAGGAAGCTCAGCAGCTCGCGCACGTACTCGATGGCGTCGTTTTCGTCGGCCGCGAGGTAGTGGGCGTAGCCGGACTTGGTGTTGTGGGTGCGTCCGCCGCCGAGTTCCTCCATGGAGACGTCTTCGCCGGTGACGGTCTTGATGACCTCGGGGCCGGTGATGAACATCTGGGAGGTCTTGTCGACCATGACGACGAAGTCGGTCAGGGCCGGGCCGTAGACGTGACCACCCGCGGCGGCGCCCATGATCAGCGAGATCTGGGGGATGACGCCGGAGGCGATGGTGTTGCGCTTGAAGATCTCACCGTAGAGGCCCAGCGACACGACACCCTCTTGGATGCGAGCGCCACCGCCCTCGTTGATGCCGATCAGGGGGACGCCCGTCTTGAGGGCGAAATCCTGAATCTTGACGATCTTCTCGCCGTACACCTGGCCGAGCGCGCCACCGAAAATGGTGACGTCCTGGCTGAAAATGCAGACGGGCCGGCCGTGGATGGAGCCGGTACCGATGATCACACCGTCGCCGAATGGACGCTTCGCATCCATGCCGAACGCGGTGCTGCGGTGGCGTGAGAACTGGTCGAACTCGGCGAAGCTTCCTTCGTCGAGGAGGGCCATGACGCGCTCCCGTGCGGTCATCTTGCCCTTGGCGTGTTGCTTCTCCACTGCTGCGGCCGAGCCGGCGTGCACGGCTTCATCGATGCGCACCCCGAGATTGGCGATCCGACCGGCAGTGGTGTGGATGTCGATCTCCATGAACGTCACCTTAGCGGCCTCCGGCTCGCCGTCGTGCCCGTGCTCAAAACTGGCCCCTACTATGGGCGCCGTGACCCACAACGTGCCCGATGAGAGCCGCATTCGACACAGCCTGAGCGACGTTTCCCTCTGGCGGTCCATCTCGGTAGTTGAGACGACCGGATCCACGAATGCCGACCTGTCCGCCATGGCCCGCGACGGCGAACCGGAGGGCCTGGCGCTGGTGGCGATGGAGCAGACGGCGGGCCGCGGTCGGTTGGACCGGACGTGGGTGAGCCCGCCCCGGTCGTCGGTGGCGCTGTCGGTGCTGCTCCAACCCGTGCAGGAGTTCCACCAGTGGGGCTGGCTGTCGCTACTCGCGGGGATGGCCGTGTCGTCGGCGTTGGAGGAACTGGCGCCCGACGGCGTCGACGTGACGCTCAAATGGCCCAACGACGTGCTGATCTCCGGCAAGAAGGTGTGCGGCATCCTGTCCGAGCGGATCGAGCACCCGAGCGGGGCGAAGGCGATCATCGGGATCGGCATCAACATCGATCTCGCTGAGGAGCAACTTCCAGTGCCGGCGGCCACCTCACTGGCGCTGGAGGGCATGCCCACCGATCAGAGCGCCGTCGTGGCCGGCGTGCTGCGGCACCTGGCCCGCTACTACGACCGCTGGCAGACCACCGGCGACCTGCGCACCGACTACGCCGAACGCTGCGCGTCGATCGGCGCCGACCTCACCATCCACCTGGATCCGGAGCGTCGCGTGGCCGGGGTCGGCCGTGGGGTGGACGAGTATGGCCGACTCCAGGTGGCGACCGCGCGCGGTGTTCAGACCTTCGCGGTGGGCGACGTCGTCCATGCCCGCTTGGGCTGAAGCGTGCGAGACTAACGCCATGGCAATCAGGCAGGACCAACTCGGTCGCGACGAGCAGCTGGTGCTGACCGTGCGCACGCACGCCAAGCAGCTCATCGCGCCGGCGATCATCCTCATCGCGCTCGCCGCGGCGCTGGGATTGGCGATCGCCTTCTTCCCACTCGAGTGGCAGCCGTGGGCCACCTACGTCACGGTTGCGGTGGCGGTGATCCTGTTCCTGTGGCTCGTGCTGGCGCCGTTCCTGCGCTGGCTCACCTCCACCTACACCATCACGACGCACCGGATCATCACCCGCAAGGGCATCATCAACAAGACCGGCCACGATCTGCCGCTGCGCCGGATCAACAACGTCAACTACGAGCGCTCGCTCACGGATCGCATCCTCGGCTGCGGCACGCTCGTGCTGGAGACGGCCGCCGGCCAGCCGCTCGTGCTGCCTGACGTACCGAAGGTGGAGCGCGTCCACGTCGTCATCACCGAACTGCTGTTCGCCGTCCACGACGATGACGGTGACGAATGAGTGGGCGCTACCAGGTCTGCATCGCCGGCGGCGGGCAGTTGGCCCGCATGATGCATCAAGCCGCCATTTCGCTGGGCATCGACATCCGCCTCCTTGCCGAGGGACCGGACGTGTCCGCGGCCCAAGTGATCCCGGGCGCCACCGTCGGCGACTACCGCGACCTCGATACCCTGCTCGCCCTGACCGACGGCGCCGACGTGCTGACCTTCGACCACGAGCACGTCCCCACCAAGCACTTGGCGGTCCTCCAGGAGCGGCTCGCCGTGCGCCCTGGGCCGGACGCGCTCGTCTACGCGCAGGACAAGGCGCTCATGCGGCTCAAGATGGATGAGCTCGGCGTCGCGTGCCCCGCGCACGCCGTGTGCGACACCGTCGACGATCTGCGCGCGTTCGGCGACGCCAACGGCTGGCCGATCATCGCGAAGACCTCCCGCGGCGGCTACGACGGCAAGGGCGTCTGGAAGCTCGACGGGCCCGACGACGCCGGCCTGCCGTTCGACGGCATGGCTGAGACCTCTGCCGGCGAGCGCGTGCGCATCGTCGCGGAGGAGTTCATCGATTTCGCCCGCGAGCTGTCCGCCATCGTCGTCCGCTCCGCCTCCGGCCAGGTGGTGGCCTACCCCGTCAGCGAGACGGTGCAAGAGGATGGCATCTGCGTCGAGACCACGACGCCCGCCCCCGGCCTCGACGGCGACGTCGCGGCTGGCCTGCAGGAGATGGCCATCCGGGTTGCCACCGAATTGGGGGTCGTGGGCGTGCTCGCCGTCGAGCTGATGGAGGCCCGCGACGGCCGCGTCGTCGTCAACGAGTTGGCCATGCGCCCCCACAACACCGGCCACTGGACGATCGACGGCGCCCTGACGAGCCAGTTCGAGAACCACATCCGCGCCGTACTGGACCTGCCGCTGGGCGCGCCGGACCTCCGCGACGACGTCGTCGTCATGCGCAATGTGTTGGGCGGTGCCGAGCAGGACCTCACCGGCGCCCTGCAGCACGTGTTCGCCCGCGACCGCGCCGTCCGCGTCCACCTGTACGGCAAGGAGGTCAAGCCCGGCCGCAAGGTGGGCCACGTCACCTGCCTCGGCACCACGCTCGACGACGTGCGGCGCCGCGCCCTTCACGCCGCCGGTTACCTGATGGGAGATCCCAATGCCTGAGCCCCTCGTCTCGATCCTGATGGGGTCTGATTCAGACTGGCCGACGATGTCGGCGGCGGCCGACGCGCTGGCCGAGTTCGGCGTCGAGTTCGAGGCCGATGTTGTCTCCGCGCACCGGATGCCGGAGGACATGGTGCGCTACGGCCGGGAGGCGCATCAGCGCGGCATCAAGGTGATCATTGCCGGCGCCGGCGGTGCGGCCCACCTGCCCGGGATGCTGGCCTCGCTCACCCCGTTGCCCGTCATCGGTGTCCCGGTGCCGCTGAAATACCTCGACGGCATGGACTCGCTGCTGTCGATCGTCCAGATGCCCGCCGGTGTGCCCGTGGCCACCGTCGCCATCGGCAACGCCCGCAACGCCGGGCTGCTGGCCGTGCGGATGCTCGCGGCCAACGACGAGGCTCTGCTGGAGCGGATGCTGGACTTCCAAGAGTCGCTGCGCGACGCCGCCCACGCCAAGGGCGCGATCGTCCGCGACGCCGTCTCTTCCTAGTCGTCGTCCCCTGAGCAGCCATCTGAGCTGCTCAGGGAACAACTGTGGTTACTTACCGACGAAGCGGATGTGCCCGTCGGAGTAGTGGCCGTCCTGCGCAGCAGAGACGATGCCCGCGCCGGCGAAGGCGTCGACCATTTCCTTGGCAGTCGGATCGCCGGCGATCATCTGATCGAAGTCCGGGATCGACGACAGGTTGGCGACGTCCACGAACACCACCGACTGGAGATCTCCGCTGAGGTCGGTGACCTTCTTGAAGGTCTCGTTGTCGGCCAGCTTGGACTCCGGATTGAGCACCTTCTCCGGTGTCTGTCCGAGGCCAATGGCCGTGACGTTGCCGTCGGTCACACGCTGCACCTGCGTGCCAGCCTGAGCGAACAGGGGCTCCAGGATCTGGGCCTGCTTGTCCGGGTGGGCAGTCTCGCTCTTCAAACCGAAGGAAGGCTGTCCGTTCTCGACGCCGACCGTGACGGCGATCTTGTTACCGATGACGGCCTTGAGATCGTCCAGCGACGTGATGCCGAGCTGCTGCAGCTCAGGCGTCTCGTCGATCATCTTCTGCGCGTCAGGGCCGAACTGGTCCCATGCCGCGTCCGGGATGGCGAAGGCGAACGCGCCGAGGCCGTTGCCGGGAAGGGAAGTGACGAAATCGTCAAGATCCACGCTGCCCGAGACCTCCTGCGGGGAGTAGCCCGCCATCTTGAGGTCGATGAACTCGTCGCTCACCTGCAGGCCACCGGCGAAACGCGCGTCACGCACGAGGCTCACCTGCTGCGCGATGGCCCCCGAGAAGTCGGCACCCGAGACCTCGGTGAGTGCTTCGCCGATGCCCCAGAAGGTGGCGAGGTAGTCGTCGCCGCCCAGCTTGGCGCGGTCGGCCTTGAAGTTCTCGGAATCGGCCAGCGGGGCCTTCTCCACGTCGGCGACGTTCAGTGAGACGAGCTCCTCGTCCCACAGCACCATCGTCTTGCCGATGAAGTCGTTGGTCATCCCCTTGAACTCGCGCGTGGCGAACTCGCCCGCCTTGTCCACATCAGTGGTCTCGATCGCGATGACGGGCTGGAACTCCTTCTTGTCGTCCAGCACCACGGCGACCGCCAGCGAATCGCCCAACCACGGCTTCACCTCGGTGGCGTAATCGGGCTTGTCGTCAGCTTCCGGGACGAGGTTCCAGAGAGCTTCCTTGTAGTCCGTCGTCGAGGTGTCCGCCTCCAGCGACGGGAACTTCTCCACCCAGTTCTTGAGCGCCAACTGCTGGCTCGTCGACGGCGCAAGGTTGAGCTCCAGCACCGCGACCGCGTCGTTGGGCAGCGCCTTGATGGCCGCCGGTGTGGCGCCCCGGAAGAACTGCATCCCAAAGATGACGGCGCCCGCGATCAGCGCGAGCGCGACCACGCCGGCGATGATCGCCGGGGTCTTCGACTTCTTCACGGGTGTCGGCGCAGCTGCCTGCGCCGGGTAGGGCTCTTGCCCATAGTTGTCTGGCTGTTGTCCCCAAGTCTGATTCGGGGGGGTCTGACTCATGCTCGTACTCCTCGGATCGTTGCCATAGCGCACCGAGCGTAACGACAGGAGGGGTCAGGACAAAGGGGCAGGCGGTGGTTCAGCGGTAGCTTTCCAACGCCGTCGTGTTGCCCGAGGCGATCGCGCCGAACACCTCTTGGCTCTTGGCCTCATGCCAGATCACCGACGATCCCGCCCCAGTCTGGGCGTTGTCGTCGGAGATGGGCACGGTGAGGCTCAAGCCGCTTCCGGTGACGGTGGACAAGAAGCCCTGAGCGACGGCGACCATCGTGCCCAGACCGGTGTCGTCGCCGCGCGCCAGCGACTTGGATGCGGCCATGTTGAGCTGCCAGTAACGCACGGGGTTGAGCACGGTCATGGGGCTGGCGGCCTTCTTCGAGATGGCGCCGATGGTCTCGCGCTGACGTTCGACGCGCCCCAGATCGCCCTTCGGGTCGCCCTTGCGCATGCGGACGTAGCCCAGCGCGGTGACGCCGTCGACCGTCTGGCAGCCCTTGCTCAGCTTCAGGTGCGAATCGCGATCGTCGATGTCGAACTGGGGGCACACCTCGACGCCGCCGAGCGCGTCGACAACATCGACGACGCCCAGGAAACCCACCTCGAGGTAGCCGTCGACGCGGATCCCGGTGTTGGCCTCCACCGTCTGCACCAGCAGCGGGGCGCCGCCGAACGCGTACGCGGCGTTGAGCTTGTTCTTCTTGTGGCCGGGGATGGAGACGTAGGAATCGCGCGGCAGCGACAGCAGCACGGGCTTACCCTCGGCCGGCGTGTGCATCAGCATCATCGTGTCCGTGCGGCGGCCCTCCGTGGATCCCGTGCCGAGCCTGGCGCGGTCCTCGGCCGACAGGTTGTCGCGGGCGTCGGAGCCCACCAACAGCACCGTCTTGCCGGGTTGGGCCGCCGGCCGTTCTCCCGACGGCGCCGACTCCACCCGGGTGCCGACGAACCACGCGTACAGCGGGGTGCCGATGAGGAACACGAGCCACAGCACCAGCAGGGTGCCCACGAACCGGAGGAAGGGGTGGCGACGGCGACGGCGACGCGTCGGCTGCGGAGGAGCGGGCGGCGGCGGAGATTGGACGCGGGTGCCGCGGGGCGGAGGCGGCGGGGGCGCGTACTGCGGCTCGGGAGCCTCCTGCGTGCTCAGCACGCGGGTGGGCTCAACCTCTGGCTCGTCGCGGTACAGCCACTCCAGATCGTCGCTTCGGGCCACGGATCCTCCTCTGACAGAAGCACCAAGATTACTTCCTGCGAAGCGCAGGTTGCGCGGCGTGGCCTCCACGCCCGCCGTGGGCGTCGGGGTCAGACTGGATACTCAACTGTACTTCCGAGGAGATCCCCAGCGTGCCCACGCCTTCCCCCAGCGACGCGCAGCGTGTCCACTCCCGCCGGTCGTTCGGCTTCGTGCTCATGTCGGCACTGTTGCCCGGCTCGGTGCAGACGTTCGCGGGCAACCG
Source organism: Tessaracoccus flavescens (assembly GCA_020741375.1). Taxonomy (GTDB): domain Bacteria; phylum Actinomycetota; class Actinomycetes; order Propionibacteriales; family Propionibacteriaceae; genus Arachnia; species Arachnia flavescens_A. The sequence goes on along the minus strand of DYZF01000155.1, from coordinate 8,855 downwards.
CGCCGTCGGCAAGCTCGCCACCCGCGTGTACGGCGCGGTCGCGATCCTGTTGGTGATCGTGGTGCTCGGCTTGCTGCTGGCGCGCGGCTTCACCGTCGGGATCCTGCTGGCGCCGTGGGTGGCCGCCACCCTGCGCGTGGTGCTGTGGGTCCTGTTCGTGGGCTGGGTACTGCTCCTGATCGACTCCTGGCGTCTGGCGAAGCCGCTGCGCCTGGAACGCAGGTCGCGGCTGTGGCTGGCCGGGGTCACGCTGGTGCTGGCACTCGCCGTCGGATTCGCCACGTCGGTGGCCGCCAACGCGCTCGTCGCCGTGGGCAACGTGGGCACCGTCTTCAGCGGCGGCGGCGACGGCCAGATCAAGTCCGGCCGCTACAACATCCTCCTTCTGGGCGCCGACGCCTCCGAGTCTCGCGAGGGCCTGCGGCCAGATTCCATCAACGTCGCCTCGATCGACGCGCAGACCGGCCAGACGGTGCTGTTCGGCCTGCCCCGCAACCTGCAGAAGGTGAAGTTCCCGCGCACGTCGCCGCTGGCCGACGAGTACCCCGACGGCTACGTCTGCGCCGACGGCGCGTGCATGCTCAACGGCATCTGGACCCTGGGTGAAGAGCATGCAGACCTCTACCCGGATCAGGACGCCGGGCTGATGGCCACCAAGGAGGCCGTCTCAGAGACCCTGGGCCTCGAGCTCAACTACTACGCGCTGGTGGACATGGCCGGCTTCCAGCAGCTCGTCGACGCCATGGGCGGCATCCGTCTGGACATCGGCAAGCCCATCCCGATCGGCGGCGTCAGCACCAAGATCTCCGGCTACATCGAGCCCGGCAAGGACGTGCTGCTCGACGGCTACCACGCCCTCTGGTTCGCCCGCTCCCGCGCCGAGTCCAGCGATTACGAACGCATGGTGCGGCAGAAGTGCGTCATGAGCGCCATGGTGAAGCAGCTCGACCCGATGACGGTGGCCACCAAGTTCGTCGAGCTCTCCGAGGCGGGCAAGGACATCATGCGCACGGACGTCAGCACCGACAAGGTGGCCGAGCTGGCCGAGTTGGCGCTGAAGGCCAAGGACCGCAAGATCGCGTCGGTCAACTTCACCCCGCCGCTGATCGTCGCGGCCGATCCGGATTTCGATCTGATCCGCGAGCGCGTGCGCCAAGCGATCGAGGACGCCGGCCGCGGCCCCAGCACCGAGCCCGCCCCGGCGCCCAGCTCCAGTGAGGCCCCGAGCGAGACCCCGACGACGGCGGATGAGGAGCCGGCAGACGCCTCTGAGGAACCGGCCGACGAATCCGAGGCGCCCGCCTCCGACGAACCCGAAGCCCCGGCCTCGGACGAGCCCTTCACGGAGACCGACGATCTCGGTTCTGTGTGCTCTGTAGCCTGAAGGGAAACCCAAGGAGCCTGATGCCCGCACCCGTGAGCGTTGTGATGCCGATCCTCAACGAGGAACGGCACCTTCGCGCTGCCGTCCACCGCGTCCTCGCCCAGGAGTACCCGGGCGAGCTGGAGGTGCTGCTCGCCGTCGGCCCCAGCACGGACCGCACGCTGCAGATCGCCCACGAGATGGCGGCCGAGGATCCACGGATCAAGGTGCTCGACAACCCCACCGGGCACACGCCATCGGGCCTCAACATCGCCATCAACGCTGCTCAGCACGACATCGTCGTGCGGGTTGACGGCCACGGGGAACTGAGCGAGGGCTACATCGCGACTGCGGTGAGGACCCTCGAAGAGACCGGAGCCTCCAACGTCGGCGGGCTGATGGACGCCCACGGCGACACCCCGCTCACCGAAGCCATCGCCGCGGCCTACAACTCCCGCCTCGGGCTCGGCGGCGGCGGGTTCCACCTCGCCGACACTCCGGCCGGGCCCGCGGACACCGTCTTCCTCGGAGCCTTCAAGAAGTCGGCACTCGAGGCCATGGGCGGCTACGACGAGCACTTCCAGCGCGCCCAGGATTGGGAACTGAACTACCGCCTGCGCCGCGCCGGGCATCTGGTCTACTTCACGCCGGACCTGCGCGTGATCTACCACCCACGCAACAGCCTGAAGGCCTTGGCGCGGCAGTTCTTCCGCACCGGTCAGTGGCGGCGCGAAGTGATCCGCCGCTATCCCGAGACCGCGTCGCCGCGCTACCTAGCCCCGCCGTTCGCCGTGGCCGGAGCCGCCGGGGGAGCGATCGGCGGCGTCATGGGGTTGCTGCTGCGCAACCGCGCGCTCACCGCGCTGGTGGCCCTGCCGCTGGTGTACTTCGGCTTCCTCGGCGCGGCCACCGTGGCGATGCCGCGGGTCAGCACCTCGGCCCGGCTGCGGCTGCCGCTGGTGCTGTTCATCATGCACATGTGCTGGGGCGCCGGGTTCCTGCGCGGAGTGCCGCCGCAGGACTGACCCCGACGAGTGGGTCAGCGGCTCACTGGTCCAGCGGGATCTTCTCCTCGGCGGCGATGCGCGCCACGGCGTCGTCATCCATGCCGACGGTGACCACCGTCGATCCGCCGCCCAACACCGGGGCGACGAGCGCCGTCGCCACCGTGTCCCACCCGGCCGCCGGATCGGTGAGCAGCGTCTTCGTGGATCGGGGCTCTGTGGCGGGGACCGGTGAGCCTGCCCACACCGTCGATTCACCCAGCGGCGACGGATCGTGCACGTCAGGCTGGGCGAACACCTCGACATAGTCGACGGCGTCCGCGGGCGGGGTTGTGAAGCCGCGGCCGAGCGGGTGCAGGGAACAGGCGACCGTGACGTCGGCGCGACGGTCGTCGTCGGGCCCCACCACCAGAAACTCGGCCCCCGTGACACCCGGATTCACCGGGCACCCGCGCTGCCACGCGGCGGCCACCCACACCAGCGTCACCCAATGCCCGGGATGGCTCTCGGCCAAAGCCAGATCGATCGGCTCGCCATCCTCGTGGCCCAGATCGGCGATCAGGTTTGCCGTCTTGTCCACCCAGTTCGCGAACGTGATGGCCGACAGCGAGATCCGAGAATCGCCCTCGTAATAGGTGATCAGCGGGGGAGCGCCGAGGCGCTGGACGCGGGAACGCAGGGCGGAGATGAGCATGGGCCCGATGGTAATCGCCGCGCGGCGGCGCCCGCTTAGCGGTAGCGTGCCAGCCATGCGTTACGTGGTGATCATGGCCGGCGGTTCCGGGACTCGCCTGTGGCCGCTGTCGCGGCAGGGGCGGCCGAAGCAGCTGTTGGAGATTCTCGACGGCAAGTCGCTGCTTCGGCTGGCGTTCGAGCGGCTCGACGGCCTCGTGCCCGCCGAGCAGATCCTGGTGTGCACCGGCCGGGCCTACGCCGACGACGTTGCCCGCCAACTGCCGGAGCTGCCCGCCGCCAACATCCTCGGCGAGCCCGAGGGGCGCGATTCCCTCAACGCGGTGGCGTGGTCGGCCGCAGAGGTGGAGCGCCGCGACCCCGAGGCCGTCGTCGCGATGGTCACGGCCGATCAGGTGATCAGCCCCGTCGACGAGTTCCAGAAGAGCCTGCGCACCGCCTTCGAAGTGGCGGAGGCGCGCCCCCAATCGCTGGTGACCCTGGGCGTCATCCCCACGTCGCCGCACACGGGCTACGGCTACCTCCACCGCGCCGAGGAGCTCGACGGTTTCCCCGGCGTCCATCGGATCCAGGAGTTCAAGGAGAAGCCAGGGCGGGAGGTGGCCGAGCACTATCTCGCCAGTGGCCAGTACTGGTGGAACGCGGGCATGTTCGTGTGGCGCGCGGCCACCTTGCTGGGTCAGCTCGAGCAGCTCCTCCCGGAGACGGCCGACGTCGTGCGGCGGATCGCCGCCAACCCGAGCCTCCTCGATGAGCTCTTCCCCACGCTGAAGAAGATCTCCGTGGATTACGCGGTGATGGAGCCCGCGTCGGCGGGGGAGACCGACGGCGAAGTGGTCAGCGTCGGGCTGCACATCGACTGGCGCGACGTCGGCGGCTTCGCGTCCCTGGCCGATCTGTTGGATACCGACGAGGCCGGAAACGCCGTCGACGGACTGACGGTGGCGCTCGATACCTCCGGCTCGGTCTTGATCAACACGGTGGGCGAGGACCACGTGGTCTCGGCCATCGGCCTGAGCGACTGCTTGGTGGTGGCGACGCCGTCGGCCACGCTGGTGTGCCGCCTCGACGACGCCGAACGAGTGAAGGAATTGGTGGGGCTGGTGCGAGACCGATTCTCCGAACTGGCTTGACCGATCAAAATCACTCGTGTGTAATTTGGGTAATCGAAAGGAGGGGTGCATGGACGCAGAACTGGGTCTACTGCTCGATGGGGCGTTCGCCTGGCAGGCTGAGGCGTTGTGCGCCCAGACCGATCCTGAAGCATTCTTCCCTGAGAAGGGCGGCTCCACCCGAGAGGCCAAGCGCGTGTGTCAAAGCTGCACCGTCAAGGCCGAATGCCTGGAATACGCGCTCGAACAAGACGAGCGATTCGGCATCTGGGGCGGGCTCTCTGAGCGCGAACGACGCAAGCTGAAGCGCGCCGCCGTCTGACAATCCCGGCCTGAGTCGCTGGTATCGTTCGATGCCTTGAACCTGCTGGAGGTGCGTTGACCGAAGATGCGCGACACGGGCGTCCTGCCGACGATCTGTGGTCTTGGATAGACGTCGACGACTCGACAGATCATCTGGCTGAGGTTGATCCCGCCACCGTTCACGCGGTCATGGTGGTGCACAACGCCGAAGGCTGGCTGCCACGGCAACTCGTGGCCCTAGCGGGCCTGAACCCGCGCCCCGGCCGCTTGGTGGCCGTCGATTCCGGATCAACCGACGGCTCGGCCGAACTCTTGGCTAAGGCGCTGGCAGAAGGCGTCGTCGACGACGTCATCACCACCGCCACACAACCCTTCGGAGCCGCCGTCGCCGAGGCGCTGCACGATCAGGAGCCGGAGTGGATCTGGCTCCTGCACGACGATTCCGCTCCCCGACGCGACACCCTCGCGCACCTGGTGGAGGGCGCCAAGCAGGCCGACATCGTGGTGCCGAAGCTGCTGGAGCCCAAGCGCCGCAACTATCCCGAGACCCTCTCCGAGGTGGGCCAATCCATCACCAAGGGCGGCCTGCGCGTCCCACTGGTGGAAGTCGGCGACATCGATCAAGGGCAATCCGAATCAGCCGAGGTGCTCGGCGCCTCCACCGCCGGCCTCCTGATCCGCGGCGAGACGTGGCGCGAGGTGGGCGGCCTCGCCCCGGAAGTGGAGCGACACCGCGACGGCGTCGACCTGTGCTGGCGCGCCAACGCCTACGGCAACCGCATCCTCACCTGGCCCAACGCCGCCTTGACCCACCGTCGGGCGGGGCACACCGGCGAGCGGGAATCGAACGAGCACCCGCACGTCGCGGACCGGCTCGCTGCGCTGCGCGTCGTCGGAGCCCGCGGCGCCTCCACCGCCGGGCTGACGCTGGCCTCCGTCGCGCGCGCGTTCGGGTTCTTGCTGGCCAAGTCGCCCAGCCAGGCCGGCGCCGAGCTGAAGGCGCTGCGCCGCTACCAGTCCAGCGCCGCCTCGACGGCGTCGCTCAAGGACCGCCTTCCTGCTGAGGATCACACGCCCCCCGAGTTCATCCCCGGCCGCCTGTGGCCGGTCAAGCACTGGCTGGACAAGGCGGGCGCGTCGATCACCGAGCGCTACCGCGACTTCACCGAGCCAGACACGAGCATCGATGAGCTGACCGGCGACGACTTCACCGGCGTGCAGAACCGCCGCCGCGTGATCAACCCGCTCACCGTTCTCCTGTCACTCCTGCTCGTGCTGTCGCTGATCGCCGGCCGCCGTCTCTACGGCGTCGGCGACGTTGCCGGCGGCGGGCTGCTGCCCGCCCCGTCGACGCTGGGCGAGGCGTGGCAGGCCTATCTCACGGGGGAGGCGCCGTGGCTGGGCATCGCGGCGTCCGCGTCTGTGTTGGGCTTGGGGCAACCGGGCTGGTTCACGGTCGCGGCGCTTGTGCTGACGCCGGTGTTCGCCGCGTGGACGATGTGGCGGCTCATCCGTCGCTTCGAGGTGGGCAAACCCGTCGCCGCGGCGCTCGCCGGCGTGTGGGCGGTCGCCGTCGTGCTGCTCGGCCTGGTGACCGCCGGCGACGTCACCGGCATGACTCTGGCCGTCGTCGGCCCGCTGCTCGCGTCGTCGCTGATCAGCGTGGCGCGCAACGAGGCGGGCGGTGCCGAGCGGCTCCGTGCGCCGGCGGTCGCGGCCTTCTGGCTGCTGATCGTCTCCGCCGTATGGCCCACCGCGCTGATCCTCGCCACCGTCGCCGGCATCGGCTGGATCGTCCGCGACCGCGGTCGCGTGGTGGACGTGGCCGTGGCGGTGCTGCCGTCGTGGATCTTCCTCGCCCCGTGGGTGCCCGCACTGGTGCGCCACCCGGGCCGCCTGCTCACCGGCGTCGACCCCTTGGCCTGGCCCGATTATCACCCCGCCTCATGGGCGACGGTGTTCGGCCGGATCCTGCCGTCCGGGCTGCCGTTGTGGGCCAACGTCGCCTTCTTCGCCCTCCTGGCGTTGGTGGCGGCCGTCGCGCTGGCTCGGCTGACCCGTCGGGCGTGGGTGGGCGTCGTGGTCACGGTCGCGGCCCCGCTGCTGATCGGCACGCTCCTCTCGCGCCTCGTCGTCGAGGTGGACGGTGGGTCCGCCCGGGCCCTGTCGTCGCCCTGGGCCCTCCTCGTGGTGGCCGGGCTGATCGCCCCGATCGCGGCTGTCCAGTGGGGGCAGCTCGGGATGCGCCGAGCCACCTCCGCGCTGACCGTGGCGGGGCTGCTGGCCGCTGGCACGTGGGCGGTCGTCGGCTTCAACGGCCCCGTCGGCAAGGCGCCGACGGCGCTGCCCGGATACGTCCGCGACGTCACCACCTCCACCCGCGATTCCCGTGCGCTGATGATGGAACTGACGCCGAACGACACCGTGGCGTGGTCGGTCGTCGACGCCCGACAGCCCCAGTGGGGCACCGGCGAGCGCAACCCCGCCGGACCATTCGCCGAGGATTTCGCGGCCATCGTCAACGCGATCGCCAGCGGCAACCCGCCCGACGATCTGGCTGAACGGCTCCGGATCAACGGCACCTCGCACGTCTGGGTGCGCGGCTTCGGAGCAGACCACCGCGTGGGCGTCGACAACGTCGCCGGCATGGTGAGCGCCCCGGCCGACGACACCACCATCGTGTGGACCGTCAGCGGCCTCGTCTCGCGCGCCTGGCTGCAGGCCGACGAGGACGTCGAACCCATCGTCGACGCGCAGGTGCCCTCCGGCTCCGGCGAGCGCACCCTCGTCATCGCGGAACCGGCCGACGCGAACTGGCGGGCCACCGTCGGTGGCGTGGAACTGGAGCGCGCGGACGCCGTCGAGGAACGTCTCGCCTTCGCCCTGAACGGTGCCTCCGGGGAACTCCGCGTGGAGCCAGCCCCGCACTGGTGGCGGTTCGCCCTCCACCTGGCCGTCTTCGTGGCGTTGGCCATCCTCGCCGCACCCACGATGAGCGGACCCACTGGGGCACGAAGGGGGCTCGAATGATGCGCCGAATCCTGATCAGCGCCGTCGCTCTGCTCGTGGTGGCCGGGGTCGCTGCGGCGCTCTCGCTCATCTCGCCGATGCGCCGTCCCGCACCCGCTGCCGTGGACCTGCCGCGAGCCGCCAAGCTGACCTGCTCCCTCCCCGGCGACGTGGTCGTCGAGGGGGAGGGCACGCCCACCGTCACGCCGGTGGCGGGCGGCGACTCCGTCGACGCCGCGCCTGGGACGGCGGTCGCGGCCAGCACGCCCGTCAACGTCCGTGCCGACGGCGACATCGCGGCCGGCGTCGTCGTGGCCGGCACGCCACGCCTGTTCGCGCCGTGCGCCAGCCCCACGACCACCGGCGTCCTGCTGATCGACGACCCGGCCACCGCCGAACTGCTGCTCACCAACGCCGACGCCGCCGAAGCCAGCGTCGACCTGCGTCTCATCGGGCCCGACGGCGAACTGTCGCCGGTCGGCTCCCGAGGCATCGCCATCGCGCCCGGCGTGACCCGCCCCGTCGCGCTGTCGATTCTGGCCCCTGAAGGGCCGGTGGCCGTCGTCTACTCCACCAGCCACGGTCGGGTGGCCGCGGTGGCCCGCAACGTCGAGGGCCGCGCCGCCCGCGTCGTCACCCCCACGGACCTGCGCGAGGAGCACCTCATCGCCGGGGTCCCGGCCGGTGCGTCCAGCGTCAAGCTGCTCGTGACCAACCCCACCGAGAACCGCGTCAACGTGACCACCACCGCCATGGGCCCGGGCGGCTCCTACGAGCCCGCGTCCACCACCGGGCTCACCCTCGCCCCGATGACCAGCCAAATCGTCGATGTCACCGCCGATCTCAGCGGCGAGGCCAGCACGCTGCGCGTCGTCGGCGACGGCGAACTCGGCGCCTCCGTCATCACCCAGGTGGGCACAGGGGCACCGACGACGCTCACCGACAGCGCTTCGGTGACCGACCTCATGGGGGCGGCTCCGTCAGGGGCGACGCTGCAGCTGACCAATCCCGGCACCGCCGCGGCGACGGTTCAGACCTCTGAACCCGGCGGCGAGGCCCGCACTCCCGTGACCATCCCGGCCGGCGCGACTCTCGCCGTCGAATCCACGGCACGCCTTCGCGTCACGTCGGAGACTCCTCTGGTGGGGGCCATGGTCGTGGCGGGTGACGAGGGCGCCGTCGTGGTGCCGCTGGCCCCGGCCGCCGGAACACCGGCCAGCCCCGGCACGACGGTGTTGGATCCCGAGCTGCGCTGAGCGGGCGAGCGGTTAGTCGTCGTCCCAGTCGTCGTCGCCGCCGGTCAGCTCCTCGATGCTGCGCCCGGTCAGAGTGCTCAACTGTTCGACGATGGTGCGGTGCACGAGGCGCCGC
>DYZF01000154.1 GCA_020741375.1 Tessaracoccus flavescens | reverse complement strand
ACACGGCGATGCGGCCCATGCGGCTGCCGGAGCCGTAGACCAGCAACGCCACGAGGCCGGCGGCGGCGGCGCCGAGCGGGATCAGTACGCGCATCGGCGTGCCGATGAACCACATGATCAGCACGATGATGAGGCCGATGATGAGGCCGGTGCCGAGGTCGCGGCCGGCGAGGACGAGCGCGAGGATCAGGCCGCCGAGCGGCAGCAGCGGGACTGCCAGCTGCAGCGGCTCGTGCAGGCGCCCACGCTTGACGTGAAAGATCGCGCCACACCAGACGATGAGGGCAAGCTTGGCGAACTCCGAGGGCTGGAACTGGAACGGGCCGATCGCCAGCCAGTTCGTGTTGCCGTAGATGGTCACACCCAGCGGGGTGAGCACCATGATGAGCAGCGCGACGGCGAGCATCCACACGGGCCAGCCCAACTTGCGCAGGGCGTCGGGTGGGATCCGCATCAGGATCAACGCGAACACGAAGCCCGCCACCAGGAACGCGACCTGGCGGATGGCGAAGTAGTACGGGTCTTCCTGAGTGGCCAGCGCGAACACCGACGAGGCCGACAGGACCATCATCACGCCGAGCGACACCAAGATGAGGACGCTGGCGACCACGAAGTAGAACGGCGCCATCGGCGATGCGGCCAAGGCCTTGAGTTGCGACCAGACGCCTGTCGACCGAGCCGGGGAAGTTGCTTCGGACGCCATCTCACACCCTTCGTCTAGCTGGACAAGTACCGCTGTACAGCCCTGGCGAAATGCTCACCGCGGTCTGAATAGCTGTTGAACATGTCGAGGCTGGCGCACCCTGGCGAGAGCAACACCGTGTCACCCGGGCGGGCCATTGATCCGGCGAGAGCGACCACCTCGTTCATCACCTCAGTGTCGGTGCTGTCGAGGACTCGGACGGGGAGGTCGGGCGCGTGTCGGGCAAGAGCCCCGGCAATCACGTGGCGATCGACGCCGATGACGACCGCGCCGCGCATCTTGTCGCGGTGGCGCTCGACCAGCTCGTCGAACGTGGTGCCCTTTGCTTGGCCGCCGGCGACCCAGACGAAGGACTCGAAGGCCTGCATGGCGGAGTTGGCGGCGTGCGGGTTGGTGGCCTTGGAATCGTCCACCCAGCGGATGCCGTCCTGCTCGACCACCTGTTGGATCCGGTGACCGGCCAACTGGAGGTTGCGCAGGCCTTCACTGACGGAGGTGGCCTTGACGCCGTAGCTGCGGGCCAGCGCGGCGGCGGCGAGCGCGTTGGCGACGTTGTGCGGAGCGAACGGGTGCACGTCGGACAGCTGCGCCAGCGGGAGCGCCGAGTCGCGACGCTGCTCCACGAAGGCGCGATCGACGATCATGTCGTCGACGATGCCCAGCATCGACAGGCCGGGGATGTCTAGCGTGAAGCCGATGGCGCGGGCGCCCTCCTCCACGTCGGCCTCCTCCACGAGGCGTTCGGTGATGGGCTCGTCGGCGTTGTAGACGCACGAGTGCGTGATGCCCTCGTAGATCCGGGCCTTGTCGGCGGTGTAGCGCTCCATGCCGTCGTCGGCCTCGAACCACTCCAGGTGGTCGGGGTAGATGTTCAGCACGGCAGCCGAGTGCATGTTGATCCGGTTCATCCAGTGCAGCTGGAAGCTGGACAACTCGACGGCGAACACGTCGTAGTCCACCTCGTCAAGGATGGCCTCGACGATCGGGCGGCCAATGTTGCCCACCGCCGCGGCCTTCTTGCCGTCGGCGATCAGCATGGATTCCAGCATCTGAGTGGTCGTGGTCTTGCCGTTGGTGCCAGTGATGGCGAGCCACGGGATGACGCGATCCGGCTGCATCATGCGCCACGCCAGCTCCGTCTCGCCCCAGACTGGGACGCCCTCGGCGGCGGCCTGCCGGAGCAGCGGCGCGGAGGGACGCCAGCCGGGGCTGGTGACGACGAGATCGGTGCCAGCGGGGAGCTTCGCGGTGGCGCCCTTGCCGAGCACCACCTTGACGTCGAGGGCCTCGAGCAGCGTGGCCTTGTCGCCGTACGCCTCGGATTCGTCGAGGACGGTGACGTTGGCGCCCAGCGACATGAGTCCGTCGGCGGCAGCAAAGCCGGAGACTCCGAGCCCGGCGACGACGACGTGGGCCTGCGACCAGTCCGACAGACGGTTCGCCGTCGGCATCCATTCCAGAGTCACTGACCGACCACCCATTCTGCGTAGAAGATGCCCATGCCCAGCGCGACGCAGAGGCCGCAGATGATCCAGAAGCGGATGACGACGGTGACCTCTTGCCACCCGAGCAACTCGAAGTGGTGATGGATGGGCGACATCTTGAAGATGCGTTTGCCCTTCGTGGCCTTGAAGTACGAGACCTGCAGCGCCACCGAGCCCACCTCGATGACGAACAGGAGGCCGATGATGACCAGCAGCAGCTCGGTGCGAGTCATCACCGACAGGCCGGCGAGGGCGGCACCGATGGCCATCGAGCCCGTGTCGCCCATGAAGATCTTGGCGGGCTTAGCGTTCCACCACAGGAAGCCGAACGTGGCTCCGGCGAACGCGATCGCAACCATGGCCAGATCGTTGGGGTCGCGGACCTCGTAGCAGCGAGGACCAGCTGTGGACGTGCGGCCGCACCACTGATTGAACTGCCAGATGTTGACGATGGCGTACGCCGCGAACACCAGCGTGGCGCTGCCGGCGGCGAGGCCGTCCAGGCCGTCGGTGAGGTTGACAGCGTTCGACCACGCCGCGATCAGGAAGATGATGAAGAACACCGCGATGATGAACGGCAGCGTCAGCCACGGGATATCGCGCAAGAAGGAGATGGCCGGCGACGCGGGCGTGATGCCGCGCTCGTCGGGGAAGTTGAGGGCCGCGACAGCAAAGCCCGCACCGATGAGGCCTTGCCCGATCAGCTTGCCGCGCGGAGTGAGGCCGAGGCTGCGCTCCTTGGCGATCTTGGACCAGTCGTCGAGGAATCCGAGGAAGCCCATGCCCACCGCGAGCCCCAGCACCAGCAGACCGGACAGCGACGGCGCCTGCCACCGCACGAGGTGGGTCACGAAGTACGCCAAGACCACGGCCAAGACGATCATCAGGCCGCCCATGGTGGGGGTGCCGCGCTTCACGTGGTGCGTGGTGGGCCCATCCTCACGGATGAACTGGCCGTACTGCTTGCGCGTGAGGTACTTGATGAGCAACGGGGTGCCCACCAACACGAACAGCAGCGACAACCCGCCAGAGAGCAGAATGTTGATCACTTCTTGTCTCCATCCCCCGCAGCCAGGTCGGCCGCGACAGTTTCCAGGCCCACGCCCCGCGATCCCTTGATCAACACGACGTCGCCCGGAGACAGGCTAAGGGAGGCGGCCACCGAATCCCGGTCAGAAACTCTGGCGGTCAGGCCATCGGCGTTGGCACCGGCGACGATCTGATCGGCGAAGCTGCCCACCGCGACCACTTCCGCGACCCCTAAGTCTGCGGCCAGACGGCCGATCTCGTTGTGGGCCTCCTCTGCGAGCGGGCCGAGTTCCAACATGTCGCCCAAGACGGCGATGACGCGGCTGGCCGGGTTCTCGGTGCGGGCAGCTTGGGCGAGTTCGACGGC
>DYZF01000153.1 GCA_020741375.1 Tessaracoccus flavescens | reverse complement strand
CAGGTACGCGATGTGCCGGTTGTCCTTCTGCGGGAACTCGATCTCCGCCATGCCGACGGGAACGCCGTCGATGGAGGCGACGAGATGCTCGTTCTTGGTGTAGGCCTCACGGCTCGCCAAGGCCCAGCGGCGCTCCGCCGACTCCCCCAAGTCGTCGTTGCCGAACAAGTCCGTGACCACCTGACGCCACAGCCCCGCGTCGAACTGGTGTATCCAGAAATCCGGATGCTCCAAGCTCGGCACCGTGCCGTAATGGGTGATCTGCACAGATGCAGCCTAGCCGCCTCGTCGCCGGCCCTTCTGGGGCAGGGCCTAGGCTGAAGGGGTGAAGTTTCACAAGCCTGTCCATCGCCCGGCCGACGTGATTGAGCAGTTGCGCGCCTCGGGTGACCCCGCCGAGACGAGCGCGCTTTCCCACGACACCGCCGCGGCACTGCTCGGCCGAGTGCGGGCCGCGGCCGATCCGCAGCTGGTGGAGCGGGTGATCGAGTATGCCGACGAGGCAGGTATCGACGACGTCGCCGAGCTGTGGGCCAACGCTCCGGGACACAGCCTGCCGGGGGCGATGTGGCGGATCTATCTCTTGCGGCACGTGGTGGCCACAGACCCTGAGGCGGCGGGCTACAGCTTCCGCCGCGGGGTCGAGGTGGAGGGTGGCCCGAACCGCGCCATCGCCGGTGCGTCGTCGGCGCCGGACCCGGACGAGGTTCTGGCCCTGGCCACCACGATTCTGAAGGGCGCGTTCGTCGGCGATTTCGCCGTCGCGCTCGAGCGGGCTGCGGCGTTCGCGCGCGTGCTGGCGGCGGGCCTTGACGAGCAGAGCGCAACCGACGAGCACAGCGCCCGCGCAGCCGACGAGCGTCGCCGCGCCCAGAGCCATCGGGAGATGGCCGACGACCTCCGGGCCTCCGCACGGCTGTGGCGCGCCGGGGCGCTCACCTAAGACCCGCCCTTGGCCCAGCCCGCTAAACTGTGCAGTGCTGGGCCGCGGTAACCCCGGGCTCCACTTCTAGCCGCTACGAGCGGCCACGCGCCGAGAGGCGTTCTGCGGTCCAGCCCACAGCTTCAGCTTCAGGCGCGTTGGACGGCGCCGAAGCGCTCCACGGCCACCGCCACCGCAGCCTGACGCGCTTCGGCAGCCTCCGCGTCCGTCAGCGTCTTGTCGGAGCGGAAGCGAAGCGCGAACGCGAGCGACTTCTTGCCCTCGCCGGCCTGATCACCGGAGTAGACGTCGAACAGCGAGATGGACTCGAGCAAGGGCCCCGCACCCTCACGCAGCGCATCCTCCACATCGGCAGCGGCCACGTCGGCGTCGACGATGAGCGCGACATCCTCCTTGGCCACAGGGAAGCCGGACAACACACCGATGGCACCGTCCTGCTTGGCCAGGCCGAGCAGCAGATCGAGGTTGAACTCCACCGCGCTGGTGCGCTCCGGAAGACGGAAGGCCTTGCCCACGGCCGGGTGCAGTTCGCCCGCGTAGCCGAGCACGACGCCGTCGAGCGACAGTTCCGCGCAACGCCCGGGATGCCACGGCGCCATCTCGGCGTTGCGTCGCTTCAGGCGCACACCGACGGCGGACGCAGCCGCCTCCGCAAGGGCCACGACATGGGTCCAGTCCGCTGCGACAGCCTCCCCCAGCCAACTGGCCGGGCGCCAGTGGCCGGTGACCACGGCGGCGACCGTCTCGGGCTGAGCCGGGATCGCGGCGTCGATCGCAGCGAGCTCCTCATCGGAGGGGCGCTGCGACACGGCCGGGCGGGGCGCTGCGGCCTCGGCGCCACCCAAGAAGACCTTGCCCCGCTCGACGAGCGCGAGATCGCCCAGGCTGCGCGAGGTGTTCTTCCCGATGGCCGCGAACAGCCCGGGAAGCAGGCTGGTGCGCAGGTAGGGATGCGTCTCCGACAGCGGGTTGGCCAGACGGATCAGCTCCCGACGAGGATCGCCTTCGGGAACCTGCATGGCATCGAGGTCGGCCTCAGCCGCGAACGGCAGCGTCATGATCTCGGTGAAGCCCAGGCCCGCGATGGCACGCATGGCGGCGCGACGGTTGCGGATCTTGGAGTTCAGACCGCGGACCGTCGGAGGGACGGGGAGCCGGAGGCCGATGCGGTCGTAGCCGAAGTGGCGACCGATGTCTTCCACCACGTCGTAGGGATCAACCAGATCGTTGCGCCACGACGGGATCTCGAGAGTCAGTGAATCGCCGAGCGACGTCACGGAGACGCCCGACGCGGTGAGGAGTCGGACGGATTCGTCCTGCGATACCTCGGTGCCCAGGACCGCCGAGACGAGGCCGGAGCGGATGGAGATCTTGTGCGCCACCGGGGCTTCGCCCACCACGGTCTCGCCGGTGATCTTGCCGCCACCGTGCTCGATCAGCAGCCGGGCAGCGCGCTGCGCAGCCGCGTACGACACCTGCGGGTCCACGCCGCGCTCGAAGCGCTTGGACGCCTCCGAGGGCAGGCTGTGACGGCGGAAGGTGCGCGAGACCGATGCCGGGTTGAAGCACGCGGCCTCCAGCACGATCGACGTCGTGGTGTCGGAGATCTCGGTGTCCTCGCCGCCCATGACGCCCGCCATGCCGATGGGGCCGGAGTCGTCGGTGATGAGGAGATCGTCGGTGTCGAGTTGACGCTCTACGCCGTCGAGGGTGCGCAGCGTCTCGCCCTCATTGGCCAAGCGGACGACGATGGGGCCCTGCAGCTTCGCTGCGTCGTAGGCGTGGAGCGGCTGACCGGCTTCCAGCATGACGTAGTTGGTCACGTCGACCGCGAGCGAGATGGAGCGCACGCCGGCGGCACGGAGCCGGTCGGCCATCCAGTCGGGGCTGGGCGCATCCGGGTTGAAGCCGTCGATCGTGAGCGCGACGAACGCGCTGCAGCGGTCGCTGTCGAGCACGAGCGGGTGGCCGCCGTCGACGGGCTCGGGCAGCGCACCGCGGTACTTGTCGGTGTACGAGACACCGTTGGCGATGGCGGCTTCGCGGGCGAGGCCACGCATCGAGAGGCAGTAGCTGAGGTCTGGCGTCACATCGATGTCGAGGACCTCGTCGGCGCTCCACAGGATGTCCTGGGCACTGTCGCCGGGCTCCGCCGAGCCAGCGGGCAGGACGATGATGCCGTCGTGATCCTCGCCCAAGCCGATCTCGGCCTGCGACACGATCATGCCGTCGGAGATGTGGCCGTAAGTCTTGCGGGCGGTGATCTCGAAATTGCCGGGCAGGACGGTGCCGGGCAGCGAGACGACGACGAGGTCGCCTTCCTCGAAGTTGTGCGCGCCGCACACGATCCCCCGGCTGGCCGGGTACTCGTCCGTTGCCGGGTCGTTGTGCTCGGGGCCGACATCGACGCGGCAGTAGCGGATGGTCTTGCCGTTCTTCTGCGGCTCGTTGACGAGGCTCAGGACGCGCCCGACGGTGAGCGGGCCGGTGACCGGGGAGTCGGTGGACTCGATGTGCTCAACCGTGAGGCCCACCCTGGTGAACTGGTCCGCGAGCTGCGCCGTCGAAATGTCGGCGGGCAGGGTGACTAGGCTACGCAGCCAAGAAATCGGGGCCTTCATCGGGCACCTCCCAGGATGGAGCGGCTGAAGCGGATGTCGCCCTCGACGAAGTCGCGGAGATCCGGGGCGCCGGTACGGAACATGACGGTGCGGTCCACGCCCATGCCGAACGCGAAACCGGAGTAGACCTCCGGATCGATGCCGCAAGCGCGCAGGACGCGGGGGTTGACGACGCCACAGCCGCCCCACTCGATCCAGCCTTCGCTGCGGCACGTGCGGCACGGCGCGTCGGGGTTACCGACGGAGGCGCCCTTGCAGACGAAGCACTGCACGTCGACTTCGGCGCTGGGCTCGGTGAACGGGAAGTAGTGGGGACGCATGCGCGTGGTGACGTCGTCGCCGAACATCGCCTTGGCGAGGTGGTCGAGCGTTCCGCGCAGGTCTGCCATGGAGATGCCCTTGTCGACGACGAGGCCCTCGAGCTGGTGGAAGACGGGCAGGTGCGTAGCGTCGTACTCGTCCGCGCGGTACACCTTGCCGGGGCTGATCACGTAGAGCGGGACGCCGCGGGTCAGCATGGCGCGCGCCTGAACCGGTGAGGTCTGGGTGCGCAGCAGCTTGCCGGCCGTCGGCGGGTCGATCCACAGGGTGTCTTGGAGGGCCCGGGCGGGGTGATCCTCCGCCAGGTTGAGGGCATCGAAGTTGTACCACTCGGCCTCGAGCTCCGGCCCGTCGGCCACCTCCCAGCCCATGGCGACGAAGACGTCGATCATCTCGTCGATGAGGTTGGTCACTGGGTGCAGGGCGCCCTGCGGGCTGACGGTGACAGGCAGGGTCATGTCGACGCGCTCGGCCTTCAGCGACTGCTCCAGCTCCGCGACGGACAGCTCGTCCTGGCGTGCGGCCAGCGCCTTGTTGACGGCGCCGCGGGCTTGGCCGACTCGCTGGCCGGCCTCCTTGCGGGCCTGCGGCGGCAGCGCGCCGATCTCGCGGTTGGCCAGCGCCAGCGGCGAGGTGTCTCCCGCATGATCGTGGCGGGCCTGCTTCAGCTCCGCCGTGCTGGTGGCGGCGGCGATGGCCGCCAGCGCATCGTTCACGTACCCCTCGACGGCGGCCGCGTCCAACGCGGCTACCTGCTTCGGGTCGAAGTTGTCATTGGGACCTGACATCGGTCATTTCCTTACTCGTGTCCACGGCGTTGAGCCGAGGCCGTGGCGTACAGACAAACGGCTGCGGCGCTCGAGAGGTTGAGGCTTTCGGCCTGGCCCCACATTGGCACGGCCACCACCTCGTCCGCCAACCGGCGGTCCTCCTCGGGCAGCCCCCACGCCTCATTGCCCATGATCCAAGCGACGGGGCCGCTGAGCTCGCCCCGGGCCGCCTTGAGGTCCAGCGCGTCTCCGTCGCCGTCGGCTGCGAGGACGGTCATGCCCATGTCCTTGACCCGGGCGACGGCGTCAGCCAGCGGGATTCCGGTGAGGATCGGCATGTGGAAGAGGCTGCCCACGGTGGAGCGCACCGTCTTGGGGTTGTAGATCTCGACGCTGCCGGCGGTCAGGATGACCCCGTCGGCCCCGAAGGCATCGGCGCATCGGATGACGGTGCCGGCGTTGCCCGGGTCGCGCACCTGGGCGCAGATGACCACCAGCTTCGCGTCGGCGAGATCGCGCCAATCGAACTGGAGCTGGCGGCACACGGCCACGATGCCCTGCGGCGTGACGGTGTCGCTCAACTGACGCATCTGGTGCTCGGTGGCGTGCCAGACCTTGACGTCGAGACCCTCGAGCAGATCCGAGTGGCGGGACGGGTCATCAACGATGACCTCCTCCACCAAGCCCGACGATGCCAACGCTTCGCGGACGGCTTGGCGGCCCTCCACCAAGAACTTGCCGGTGAGGTCGCGACCGCGGCGCTGCGTTAAACGACGAACCGAACGCAGCACCCCGTGTCCGAGTGCGGCGTTCGGTTCTTCGATCACTAAACCGCCCCTCAGGCAGCGGCAGCGGCGGACTGGTTGTCCTTGGCCACCGCGACGAGTGCGTTGAACGCGGCGGTGTCGTTGACGGCCAGTTCGGCCAGGATCTTGCGATCCACCTCAACGCCGGCGTTCTTCAGGCCGTTGATAAATCGGTTGTAGGTCATGCCTTCGGCGCGGACAGCAGCGTTGATGCGCTGGATCCACAGGCCGCGGAAGTCGGCCTTCTTGGCGCGACGGTCACGGTAGGCGTAGGTCTGCGAGTGAAGGATCTGCTCCTTCGCCTTGCGGTACAAACGCGAGCGCTGGCCGCGGTAGCCGGAGGCCTGCTCGAGGACTTCGCGACGCTTCTTCATCGCATTCACAGAACGCTTCACGCGTGCCATGGGTACTCCTTGGGTGCTGCTCGGCGGTTCAGCCGAGGGGTGGGTTCAGATGTGGGGGTGGGGACTCGCCGTGGCGAGGGGGCTCAGCGGCCCTTGTGCTTGCCGAGAAGCTTCTTGATCTTCTTGGCATCGGGGGCAGCCACGGAGTCGACGCCCTTGAGACGACGCAGACGCGTCGAGGCCTTGTGCTCGTTGAGGTGGCCGAGGTTGGCCTGGCGACGCAGGAGCTTGCCCGTCCCCGTCGTCTTGAACCGCTTCTTCGCGCCGGAGTGCGACTTCATCTTCGGCATTATTGGCTCGCTTTCTTAGGTGTTTGTGGTCAGAGATCGATCTCGGGGTCCATGTTGTCTGCGGGACCCCGCTTCTTCTTGGAGGCAGCTTCGGCGGCGTGAGCTGCACGCAGCTCGGCCTCGGCAGCGCGCTCAGCTTCCTGAGCCTCCTTGCGCTGAGCCATGCGGCGGTCGCGGTCTGCGACCTGATCCATCTTGGCTTCGGTCTTCTTCTTCGTGGGGCCGAGCACCATGAGCATGTTGCGGCCGTCCTGCTTTGGAGCGGACTCCACGTAGCCGTGCTCGGTCACGTCCT
>DYZF01000152.1 GCA_020741375.1 Tessaracoccus flavescens | reverse complement strand
GGGCCTCGTCCTCCAGCGCTCGGAAGGCGGCGGCCGCTTCGACGTCGCGGCGGGTGATGCTGCCGTCGGGGCCGGTGCCGACGACCGTGCTGAGATCGACGCCCAAATCCTTCGCGTACTTGCGCACGGGCGGCTTGGCCTTGGAATCGTTCGGGTCTGAGGCGAGCACCAGCGTGGATTCCGACGGCGCCTTGCCCGGCGTCGGGAGGGGGTCGCCGGTGGGCATCGCATGGACGGGGCTGGCGGGGTGCACTTCGTCGGCGCGTCGGCCGGGCTCGTGCTGCTCGTAGGCGGCGGACACGGCCTCCGACACCTCCTGCTTGGCACCGTTCTCCGACGACGCTGCCCCGCGGCGGCGCCGTCGGGAGGGGGCGTCGGAGGCGCCGTAGCCGACGAGGTTCGGTCCGGACGCGTCGCTTACGGAAGCGGACGCACCGTTCGCCTGGCTGGCGGCTGCAGCGGGGGCGCCGTCGGCCCCCGTGGTGTCGGCGTTCACGACCTGGGCCTCGGGTTCGCCGTCGTCGATCACGACGATCGGCGTGCCGACCTCCACCGTCGATCCCTCTTCCACCAGCAGCGCGACCACCTCGCCCGCGAAGGGCGACGGCAGCTCAACCAGCGACTTCGCCGTCTCGATCTCCACGAGCACGTCGTTGACCTCGATGGTTTCGCCGACGGTGACGCGCCAAGCGACGATCTCGGCCTCGAGGAGGCCTTCGCCCGGGTCGGGCAGCAGGAATTGTTGCTTCACTGGGGCTCCTAGTACTCGAGCGAGCGGTCGACGGCGTCAAGGATGCGGTCCACGGACGGGAGGTATTCCTCCTCGACGCGTGACGGCGGGTAGGGCAGGTCGTAGCCGGTGACCCGGGCGACCGGTGCCTCCATGACGTAGAACAGGTCCTCGTGCAGTCTGGCGGCGATCTCCGAGCCCAGGCCCAGCGTGCGCGGGGCCTCGTGGACGACGATCGCTCGCTTCGTGCGGCGCACCGACGAGGTGATGGTCACCCAGTCGATGGGGCTGAGGGTGCGCAGATCCACCACTTCGAGCGACGTGCCCTCGTCAGCCGCGACCGCCGCTGCGTCGAGGCACGTCTTCACCATCGGTCCGTAGCAAAGGAGTGTGGCGTCGGTGCCGTAGCGGGCGATCCGGGCCTGGTGCATCGGCTCCGGCCGGGCGGAGAAGTTGACGGTGTCCTTCACGTGGTAGCGGCGCTTGGGCTCGAGGAAGACCACCGGATCGTCGGATTGGATGGCCTGCTGGATCATCCAGTACCCGTCGTTGGCGTTGGAGCAGGTCACCACCTTGAGGCCGGGCGTGTGCGCGAAGTACGCCTCGGGCGATTCGGAGTGGTGCTCGATGGCGCCGATCGCACCGCCGTAGGGGATGCGGATGACCATCGGCATGGGGATTTGGCCGCCGGAGCGCATGTGGAATTTGGCCACCTGCGTCACGATTTGGGAGAACGCGGGGAAGACGAAGCCGTCGAACTGCATCTCCACGACGGGTCGATAGCCCCGCATCGCGAGGCCGACGGCGGTGCCGACGATGCCGGATTCGGCCAGCGGTGAGTCGATGACGCGGTTCTCGCCGAACTCAGCCTGGAGGCCTTCGGTGATGCGGAACACGCCGCCGAGTTTGCCGATGTCCTCGCCCGCGAGCAGCACCTTCGGGTCGGCCTGGAGCGCGCGCCGGAGCCCCCGGTTGAGGGCCTTGGCCAAGGTCAGTGTCTCGCTCATGCGTCCTCCCCGAAGCTGGCAGCGTACTCGGCGTACTCGCGGCGCTGGGCCTCCAGCGCGACGGTGTTCTCGGCGTAGACCTGATCGAACAACTCGTCCATCGTCTTGCTCTTCAGCGTCTTGATCGACGATCTGGCAGCGGCCCCCAACTCCTTGGCTGCGGCGTCGACGTCGGCCAGCCAGGCGTCGTCGATGGCGCCCTCGTTGCGGAGGTAGGTGGTGAGGCGGCTGATGGGGTCGCGGCCGCGCCACAGCTCGTCCTCTTCGCGTTCGCGGTACTTGGTGGGGTCGTCGGAGGTGGTGTGGGCGCCCATGCGGTAGGTGAAGGCCTCGATGAACGTGGGCCCCTCGCCGCGTCGGGCGCGATCCATGGCCCAATCGGTGACCGCCTTGACGGCGAGGACGTCGTTACCGTCCACCTGCACGCCGGGGAAGCCGAAGCCCTGGGCGCGCTGGAACAGCGGGATCCGCGACTGGAGCGCGATCGGCTCCGAGATGGCCCACTGGTTGTTCTGGCAGAAGAACACCACCGGGGCGTTGTAGGAGGCGGCGAAGACGTAGGCCTCGTTGACGTCGCCCTGGCTGGAGGCGCCGTCGCCGTGATAGACGATGACGGCCGCGTTCTCGCCGTCGTCGTCGTTGCCGACGGCGCCGTCGAACTGCAGCCCCATGGCGTAGCCGGTGGCGTGCAGCGCCTGGCAGCCAATGACGATTTGGTAGTTCTTGAACTTGGTGAGCTTCTGCCAGTCGCCGCCGTCGGTGCCGCGGAACAGGCCCAGCAGGTTGGTGAGCGGGACGCCCAGCACCATGGCGACGGCGTGCTCGCGGTATGAGGGGAAGACGACGTCGGCGTCGCGCACAGCATGGGCCGAACCGACCTGCGCTGCCTCCTGCCCCAACAGCGGCGGCCAGAGGCCGAGCTCGCCGTGGCGTTGCAGCGCCGTCGCCTCGGCGTCGAACCGTCTGGCGAGGATCATGTCGCGCAGGTAGCCGACAAGGTCGTCGGTGCTGCCGCTGAACTGAAACTCGTCGTGTTCAACCCTGACGCCGTCGGGCGTGAGGAGTTGAACCATGTCGTGGCTTTGACCGCGCACGCAGTGCCTCCAAAGTTACGAGACCGTAGCTTACGTTTCCGTAGCTTACGTGCGCGTAGGTTCTCAGGCAGCCTTCAGACGCTCCAAGA
>DYZF01000151.1 GCA_020741375.1 Tessaracoccus flavescens | reverse complement strand
AGCGAGTAGCCGGAGAAACCGGAGATCAGCGACATCGACAGCAGGCCGACGCCGATCAGCCAGTTGACTTCGCGGGGCTTGCGGAACGCGCCGGTGAAGAACACGCGCAGCATGTGCACGGTGGCCGAGGCGACGAACAGCAGGGCTGCCCAGTGGTGGATCTGGCGCACGAGCAGGCCGCCGCGCACGTCGAACGAGATGTTCAACGTGGAGGCGAAGGCCTCCGACACGGCCAAGCCCTTGAGGAGCTGGTAGGAGCCGTCGTACTCGATCTCAGCCATCGACGGCTTGAACCAGATGGTCAGGAACACGCCGGTCAGCAGCAGGATGATGAACGAGTACAGCGCGATCTCACCGAGCAGGAAGGACCAGTGGTCCGGGAAGATCTTGCGCAGACCGAAGCGGCCGATCTTGGCCAGACCGAGGCGCTCGTCACCCCACTTGAGTGCGCCGGGGGCGGTGCCGGCCGACGTGGCCTGGCGTCCCTCAACCGATTCGGAAGTGGGGGCGATGGTGGTGGGCTTTGCCATCACTGGTCACCGTCCTTGAAGTCGTTGCGCGAGTCACGCTCGAAGTAGCTGGGGCCAACGGGCACCGTGAAGTCGCTCTGCGCAACCAGGTAGCCCTCCTCGTTGACCTTGATGGGGAGCTGGGGGAGTGCGCGAGCCGCAGGCCCGAACACAACCACGCCGCTGTTGCCGAGGTCGAACGTCGACTGGTGGCAGGGGCACAGCAGGTGGTGCGTCTGGCGCTCCCACAGCGAGATCGGGCAACCGACGTGGGTGCAGATCTTGGAGTAGGCGAGGATGCCGGAGACCTGCCAGTCCTTGCGGGACTCAGGAATCTTGATCGACGCGGGATCCATGCGCACGACGATGACGGCGGCCTTTGCCTTGGCCTGGTGCGCCTCGACGCCGTGGAGTTCCTTGTAGTTCTCCGGCTGGGCGTTGACGAGCTGGCCGATCTCGAGATCCTCGGGACGGATCGGGAGCCAGTTCTCATCGTTGAGGATGCGAATCTCGGCGGCCCAGATGGTCTTCTCGATGGTCTCGCGACGGGTTGCCTTGGTGGGCCACGGGCCCATGTCGGCGAACAGCACGACGGCGGGCAGCAGGCTCACACCGACGGCGCCACCGAGGGCACCGAGCAGCAGCTTGCGACGCTTGACGCCAGACTCTTCGACGCCGTCGTTGAACAGCTGAGCGACGACCTGACGATCCTCGTCGGTGGACGACGCGGAGTGGCGGTACTCAACCTGCTCCTCGTCGGCCATCAGCACGCGTGCCCACTGGATGACGGCGATGCCGATCAGCAGGGTGGCGAGGCCGCCCGTGAGGCCGAGGCCCACGTTGAGAGCGCTGGCCTTCAGCAGGCCGAAATCGATGTACATCTCCTTCGGCACGGCGAAGTAGATGACGAGGTAGGCGATGGCTAGGACGGGCACCGCGGCGAGCATGAGCAGGATGGCGCCGTAGGCACGGTTACCCGCACCCTTGTCGACGTCAGCGAAACGCTCGATGTGCTCCTCGAGGCCGGGGTTGACGACGCTGTGACCGAGGTCTGGGTCGTGCACCGGCAGGTTGTCGTGGCTCATCGGGCGCGTGCCCCCTTCTTTGCGATCCAGGTGGCGATCAGGGAGAGGCCGCCAATGCCGATGATGAATGCCCAGAAGCCCTCGGACACGGGGCCGGCGGAACCCATGGTCAGGCCACCGTAGGCGGGCTGCTCGTGGGCTTCGTCGAGGTAGCCGATGATCTCGCGGACGCTCTGATCAGGCATGACGTCCTTGGAGAACATGGGCATCTGCTGCGGGCCGGTGCGGACCGCTTCGTAGATGTGGACGTCGTCGGTCTCCATCAGCGACGGAGCGTACTTGCCGTTGGGCATGGCGCCGCCGCCGCCGACGATGCCGTGGCACGCGGAGCAGTTGGCGCGGAAGAGGGCGCCGCCGCGGGCGATCTCCTCTTCGGTGAGGCCCTCGGGGGAGTACTGCGACTCAGCGGGGATGGCCGGGCCGGCGCCCAGCGAGCCGATATAGGCCGCGACGGCCTCGATCTGCTCCTGGGTGTAGTTGACCTTGCGGGCAGGGATCTGGGCTTCGGCGCGGGCGGCCGGCATGCGGCCGGTGCCCATCTGGAAATCGACGCTGGCGGCGCCGGTGCCGATCAGGCTCGGACCCTGCGTAGTGCCTTCACCGCTCATTCCGTGGCACGAAGAGCAGGTGGTGTCGAAGAGGGCCTTGCCCTGTTCGATCTGCTGGGTCATTTCGGTTTCCGCGGCGGAGCGCTGCGGGCTGACAACTGAGTAGCTGAGACCGACGACCACGAGGGCCAGGATCAGCAACAGAGGCCGAGCCACGGCGTGGCGCCGGAGGTTGGTCAGGAACTTCACTGTTTCTCTTCTCCAGGTCTGTCAGTTGTTAGCGCAGGAAGTACAAAACGCCGAACAGGATGATCCAGATGACGTCGACGAAGTGCCAGTAGTAGGACACGACGTGGGCGCCGACGGTCTGCTCGTGGGTGTGGGTGCGGGTCATGTAGGAGCGGGCCAGCACGAACCAGAAGGCGACGATGCCGCCCAGCACGTGGATGCCGTGGAAGCCAGTGGCGAGGAAGAACAACGACCAGTACTGGTTGGTCTGGATGTTGTAGCCCTCGTTGAAGAGCGTGAAGTACTCCCACACCTGGCCGGCGATGAAGACGCTGCCGAGGATCGCGGTGATGATGAAGCCCTCACGCATGCCCCACTTGAGCGGGTTGAGCCACGAGCCGGTCACCCGGCGGGCCTCCGCTGCGTTGGCGGCGAGCTGGCAGGTCAGCGATGACAGCACCAGGATCGACGTGTTGATCGCCGCAAAGGTGACGTCGAGGTGGGGCGTGTTCTGGGACCAGAGCGACGGGACACCGGCAGCAGCGGCGGCGTCGTTCGTCAGGCTCCGGGTCCAGAAGTACGCGGCGAACACGGCAGCGAAGAACATCAGTTCGCTTGCCATCCACACGATGACGCCAACCGACACGGTGTCGGGGCGCCCGGCAGGCTTGTTCAACCTCGCTGAGGGGAGCTGATGGATCGCCCCGGATGGAATCTCCGTCGGCGCGGTCAAAGTCTCATGATTCGTGGCCACGCGCTCATTATTGCCGCAAATTGAAGATTGGTCACGTTAGCCGCCAGATTCAAGACCACCCCCTCTTCTTTGCGTTTGTTGTCGGTGCGATAATGCGCCGGAACGGGCGCGGTCGACGGACTGTTTCCCCACGTGACAGCACGGCTTGGTCAGCATGCGGACGAGCCCGTGTCAACGAAGCCCGACGATTTGGCTACGATGAGGGACAGAGTTCAAGTCGGCCCTCGGCCGATGTCGACAACGCGAAGGATTGACCAATGAGCGAAGCCCCAGTGAAGGTGCTGCTGTTCTCCGACGACCGCACGGTTCGTGAGCAAGTCCGACTGACGCTGGGCCGCAAGGTTGCCACGGATCTGCCCGAGATCGAGGTCTTCGAGGTGGCCACGCAGGGAGCGCTCCTTCGCACGCTCGACGCCGGCACGCAGTACGCGCTGATGATCTTCGACGGCAACGCCCAGCCCTCCGGCGGCTTCGGCCTCGCGCACCAGGTGAAGGAGGAGTACGCGGACTGCCCGCCGGTCATGCTGCTCATCTCCCGTGAAGCCGACGCGTGGCTCGCCTCGTGGAGCCGCGCCGAGGCCGTCGCTCCGTTCCCCGTCGATCCCGTCACCATGCCGCAGCAGGCGGCCAACCTGATCCGCGCCCGCCTGGCGCAGGTCGCCTGATGTCGGGTTACACCTGGCCAGACATCCTCACCGGGCTCGTTCGTCGCGAGGGGCTTGAAGCCACCGCGGCGCAGTGGGCGCTGAACGAGATCCTCACCGGCCGCGCGAGCGACGTGCAGATCTCGGCGCTGCTGACCGCCCTGCGCGCCAAGGGGGAGAGCGAAGACGAGATCTCCGGCCTCGCCAGCGCGATGCTCGACAACGCCATGCCGATCGCGCTGGATCCCGACGCCGTCGACATCGTCGGCACGGGCGGCGACAGGGCCAACACCGTCAACATCTCCACCATGGCCGCGCTGGTCGCGGCGGGCGCCGGGGCCAAGGTCGTCAAGCACGGCTCACGCGCCGCCTCCTCCATGTCCGGCACCGCCGACACGCTCGAGGCGCTCGGCGTCAACATCTCCGCCGAGCCGTCGATCCAGTCCGACGTGCTGGACGAGGTGGGCATCGTCTTCCTGTTCGCGCAGATGTATCACCCGTCGATGCGCAACGTCGCCGGCGTCCGCAAGCAGCTCGGCATCCAGACGACATTCAATTTCCTCGGCCCGCTCGCCAACCCGGCCCAGCCCCGGGCGATGGCATTGGGCGTGGCCAACGACGACATCGCACCGGTCGTCGCCCGAGTGCTGGCCGAGCGCGGCAACCGCGGCCTCGTGTTCCGTGGCTTCGACGGCCTGGACGAACTCACCACCACTTCGCAGTCCGACGTGTGGATGATCGCCGAGGGCCGGGTCCACCGCACGGTCATCGACCCGCTGGATCTTGGCTTGGAGCCCGCCGCTCCGATCGACCTCGTGGGTGGCGAGCCCGCCCACAACGCTCAAGTGGTCCGCGACATGCTCGGCGGCAAGCCCGGAGCCGTGCGCGACATCGTCGTGCTCAACGCGGCCGCTGCGTTGTTGGCCTACCGCGGCATCTCGACGGTGCGCCCGCTGCTGGATCAGATGCGTGAGCCGCTGGCCGACGCTCAGCGGTCCATCGACAGCGGCGCCGCTGGCGAGACCCTCGAGAAGTGGATCACGCTGACCAACCGGTAGCCAGCAGGCCTGCCGCCACCAGCGGGCCGAGCCACAGCGCCGGCCCATAGGGGTAGTAGGCGGGCAGCGACGGCTTCGCCCGCCGAACCGCTGCGTGGACGATGCCGTGCACCGCGCCCAACGCCGTCCCCGCGAACAGAGCCACCGCCCATGCCATGAGCCCGTGCTGTCCGGCGACGGCGCCCACCGCCGCGGCCAGCCGCACGTCGCCGAACCCCAAGGATCCGGACACGCGGTAGGCGACGAAGAGGAAGAGGCAGGCGGCCGCACCGCCGGCGACCGCCCACGCGGCCGCCGTCAGGTCAGCCAGCGCCAGCGCCGCCAGCCCGATCGCCATGGCACCCAACAGCCAGCGGTCCAGCGCTCGCGGCAGGAACGTGGTGCGCAGATCCACCAGTATCAGCGGCACCCCAAACGCGAGGTAGGCGCTCCACAGCCACCACGTGTGCTGCGGGACGAGCCACAGGATCTGCGCCGACGCGAGGGCGGCGACGGCGGACACCGCCACCCACCTGGGCGAGGCCAGCCCTGCGAACTCTGGCGCGTCGGGATCGTCAACGGTGACGCGGGGCACGACCCACGCCGTCACCGCTGCGGCAACCAGACCGATCGCCACGGAGACCACCCACACCATGCCTCGACCCTAAGGGGCGAGAGGGCCGTCGCTGAGCCGTAGCGTCGGCCTGTGGATAACGCCTAGGCTTCCACGTATGCCTCGCAAGCTCAGCCTGCCCGCTGCCCGTCGCCTCGCCGTCGCCTCCGCCGGTCTGGCCGCGCCGCGACCCAAGAAGCCGGGACCGGCCGCCATGAGCAAGGTCATCGCCGCACTCGGCGTGCTTCAACTCGATTCCGTCAACGTCTTCGAACGCAGCCACTACCTGCCGCTCTTCGCGCGGCTCGGACTGTACGACCGCGCCCAGCTCGACCGGCTCGTGGGGCACGACGGGCGCACCTCGCTCGGCGCCTACACGGAGTACATGGCGCATGAGGCGGCCATCATCCCCGTCGCCGACTGGCCCCTGTGGCAGTGGCACCGGGATCTGCCCGAGCGCCCGCGCACCCAGGAGTGGATGGCGGCCCAGGCCACACTCTTCGGCGAGGTTCGCGCCGAGTTCAGCCGTCGAGGGGCGCTGCGCATCAGCGATCTCGAACATCCGGGCAACGTCAGCAGGGGCGGCGGCTGGTGGAACAAGAATGAGGTGCACTGGGTGGCCAACCACCTGGTCCGCTTGGGAGAGCTGGTGGTGGTGGGCCGCGACCGGTTCGAGCGAATCCTCGCGCCTGCCGATCAGCAGTTGCCGCCCGAGAGCAGGCTCGGGATCCCGCGGGAGGAGGCGCTGGCTGAGCTCATCCGCCGGGCCGCCCGCGTGTACGGGGTGGCGACGCTGGACGATCTCGCGGATTATCCGAGGGTCAAGCTCGGCACGGCGAGGCCGATCGTCGAGCACTTGGTGGAGACCGGCGAGCTGGAACCGGTGGAGGTCGACGGCTGGGGAAAGCCTGCCTACCTGAGGGCCGGGGCGACGATCCCGCGCGCCGTCACTGGGGTGGCGCTCCTGTCTCCGTTCGATCCACTGGTTTGGTACCGAGCCCGTGCGGAGCGGCTCTTCGACTTCTACTACCGGATCTCGATCTACACGCCCGCCGCCAAGCGTGAGCATGGGTACTACGTGTTGCCGGTGCTGATCGACGGCGAACTCGTGGGCCGCGTCGATCTCAAGAGCGACCGGAAGGCCGGAGTTCTCCGCGTGCAACACGCCCACGTGGAGCCCGCCCACGCTTCCCGCGCATCCGAATTGGCAGGGCGCCTTGTCCCCACGCTCCGCGAGGCCGCCCAGTGGCAGGGCCTGTCCGACGTGTCTCTCACCGGCCCCGGCACCTGGGCGCCGGCGCTCCAGCACGCTCTTACATAACAGAAGGAGGCGACACCCCGTAGGGTGCCGCCTCCTGCTCAGTGGTGGGGTGAGCCGTTAGCGCTGGGCCTTGGTGAAGCCTGCAGCCTGCGCGGCGTCCTCGGAGTTGAACCACACTTCGGCGATGGTGCGCTCGTAGCCACCGGTGCCCTCAACGTGGTACTTCTTCGAGCGCTCGTTGCCCTTGATGTTGAAGCCCTCCGGCGGGTTGTCGCCCACGTAGGAGCCGTCGCCGTAACCGGCAGCGGCCTCGGAGACGACGTCGCCAGCCGCGGAATCGGCCTCGAGCGGCTCGTCATCGACGACCAACTTGTCGACCGGGGGAGCACCCTCAGCCGTCATGTCGGTGTGATCCTGCACTTCGTCTTCCGTCACGATGATCGGATCGTCCGCGGGCTCGTCGGCCGGGACGTCCGCCGCGAACTTGGCGGCGTTGGAGAAAGTGTCGTTGTTGTTGACGTATGCCTTCGACGGCTCGTGCGCAGTCCAGCCGTCATCCTTCGGGGCGAGGAAGTGGCGAACAGCAGCGACGGCGCCGGCGACGACCGCGCCGATGGCGAGGAACTTGGCGAAGCCCTTCAGCTTCGACTTCTTCGGGGCGGGCTCCAGCTCGCCGGACAGCGCCTTGACGGCCAGCCCGCCGCGCTTCGTGGCCTCGGCCACTGCAGGGTGCTCGGCTGCAGAGTGCAGCGCCTGCTGCAGCTTCGGCAGAAGATCGTCGGTCACCTTGCCGCGGGCGGCGTCGACGGCGGGGGTCACCTTGTCGAGCGCGTCCTTGAGGTGGGGTTCGAAATCGTCCAAGCGGCGAGCGGCAAAGTCGGCAGTGCGGACCTTGGCGTCGTGGAGCCGCGGGGCGGCCTGATCCCGGGCTTCGTTCAGCAGAAGCTGGGCGCGCTCAAGGCCGTCCTTGAGAGCATGGGATGAGTACTCAGCGGCGGCGGAAGCGGTTTCCGCGGCGGCCTTCTTCAACTCTTGTGACTTCTTCACAAGTTCCTCCAATGGTTGTGGCTCGTAGTCGAGCACCTTCCACGCTACCTGCTTGTGGGGTTCGTTCAAGGGGAAAGCTCCTGATCGGTGCCATAATCGGGCCCGTGACTTCGCTGATGCTGGCCAATGTGATCCTGGCGCTCCTGCTTGTCATCTCGGCAGTGGCGAAGCTTCGCTCGCCGGATGAAACCCGCGATGCCTTCGTCTCGCTGAAGCTCCCGCGCTGGCTCGCGAAGTCGCCGGCTCCGGTGCTGCTGCCGTGGGGCGAACTGCTGCTGGCGGTGCTTCTGGTGGTGTCGTCGGGGTGGCTGTTGATTCTCGCCACCGTCGGTTCTGTGGTCCTCTTCGCGATCTACACGGTGCTCATCGGACGCGCGCTCCGGTTCGAGGAGGCAGTCAGCTGCAACTGCTTCGGGGTACTCGGTGCCCAAGGCGTGTCGGGCCGCACCCTCGTCCGCAATGTGGTGCTGCTGGCGCTCGCCATTCTGGGATTGGTGGCCGCGGTGCAGGGGCAGTCCTTCGCCCGTCTCGCTGAGCTCGCCGTCGGATGGGACTGGGTGGTGGTCGCGGCACTGTCGACGGCCGCGCTGTTCCTCTCCCTCGACGGCGGAACCACCGCAGCCTCGGCTCCCCCTGCGGCCGCCGGCTCGTGGGTGGCCTACGCGTCGCTGACGGATGCCAGCACGTCCGCCCAGGTGACGATGCGTCAACTCGGCGCCCGCGGCGGGGGAGCGACCGTCGTGTTCCTGCGCCCCGGATGTGGTTCCTGCGAGCGACTTGTGGATGAGTGGGCCGATGCGACGGCGTCGGCGCCGCGCCCGACCATCCCCGTCTCGCCCACCGCGACCATCCCGGACACCCCGGGGTGGGCCTCCCTGCAGGGACTCATGGTGGACACAGGCTCCAACCTCGGCATGGCGCTGACGGGTGGATCCACCCCGGCAGCCGTGGTGATCGGAGCCGACGGCCAACTCGTCGGCGAGCCCGCCATCGGACTGGCCTCGGTGCGCGAACTGATCAACGGCGGGCCCAAGCCCGAGACGGACGAGCCTGCGGCAGAGCCGGAGGGCGAGCCCGAGCCGCTCGATTACATCAGGCGGCCCATCCCGCAAGGCGTGGTCTTGGATTCCTCAGGTGCCCCGACGACGCTGACGAAGCTCGCCTCACAGCAGGCCCAGCTGATCGTCGGCATCGACTGCCTGTGTTCCGACGCGCGCAGCGCCATGGCGTCGTTGGAGGAATGGCAGGCACGGCTCCCCATCCTGGGCGTCCGCCTGCTGGTGCCGTTCACACTCCAGCCCGGAACACTGACCAGCGCACAGCACAAGATCGCGCTCTACGACCACGAGGGCCTCGTCTCCAAGCAACTCCAACTCAAGGGGGCCGCCTCCGCCGTGCTGCTGGGGGCCGACGGTTTGCTGGCCGGTGGCCCCGTCACCGGGTTCGGCGAGGTGGAGGCGTTCGTCGCCGACATCGCCGAACAACTTGCCGAAGCCTGATCGTCTGCAACACTGGAAGCCGACTGGTCTACCCAGACTCTGTCTATCGAAAGGACGCTTTGTGAGCACCGCTACGCTGCACACCAACCATGGCGACATCGTCATCGAACTGTTCGACGACCACGCACCCAAGACGGTGAAGAACTTCGTCGGCCTCGCCGGCGGAACCCAGGAATACACCGACGGTTCCGGTCAGCGCACCACGGGGAACTTCTACGACGGCGTGATCTTTCACCGCGTCATCGACGGCTTCATGATCCAGGGCGGCGACCCGACCGGCACCGGTCGCGGCGGCCCCGGCTACCAGTTCGAGGACGAGTTCCACCCGGAGCTAGTGTTCAACAAGCCCTACCTGCTGGCCATGGCCAA
>DYZF01000150.1 GCA_020741375.1 Tessaracoccus flavescens | reverse complement strand
TCCGCTGTTCGTGCACCTGCCGCTCGTGATCATCGTCGGCATGCTCGCAGGCGCCGTCTGGGGCGGCATCGTCGGCATCCTCAAGGCCCGCTCCGGTGCCCACGAGGTGATCCTGACGATCATGATGAACTACGTGGCCACCAGCCTGCTGGCCTACGCCATGCTGCAGCCGGCCTTCCAGGCTCCGGGCCGCAACGACCCGATCTCGCCGGTGCTCGAGTGGAGCGCCACCATGCCGCGGGTCGCCGGGACGAGCCTGCACCTCGGCTTCCTGATCTCGATCATCGCGGCCGCCGTCGTCTGGTGGATCCTCGAGCGCACCAAGTTCGGCATCAACCTCCAGGCCATCGGCCTCAACCCGAACGCGGCGGCGGTCGCCGGTGCGAGCGTGCCCAACATCACCATGATCACGATGGCGATGGCGGGCTCGTTCGCCGGACTTGGCGGCGTCATGATGGTGACCGCGCCGGACGTGCTGACCGGTAGCCCGCCGCAGATGACGGGCGCGATCATCGGAACCCTCGGCTTCGACGCGATCACCGTCGCGCTGCTCGGCCGCTCGCGCCCCGTCGGCGTGATCCTCGCCGGACTCCTGTTCGGCGCCCTCAAGGCCTCCCGCCGCACCATGGTGACGATGGCCGAGACGCCCGACAAGCTCACCGACCTCATCCAGGCGCTCGTGGTGCTCTTCGTCGCCGCGCCCGCCTTCGTCGCTTCGGTGATGCCCTTCCTGAAGGAACGCAAGGTGAAGAACCAGTCAGTCCCCGTTGTGAAGGTGGCCGAGGCATGAGCAGCGAAACCGTCCTGATCACCCCCGAGATCGCGGCCCCCGAGGTCGTCGAGTCTCCCCAGGCCCGCTCGCAGCGCATCGCGACCGGCAGCCTCGTCACCATCGTCGGCCTCGTGCTGTTCTGGATGGCGTTCACGGTGCACAAGGCGGGCGTGATCGCCCTGTCCGACGCGTTCGCCGAGGTCAAGCTGCCCGAGATCCATCTCCCAGGCACCGCGACGGTGCTGGTGTGCGCGATCCTGGTCATCGCCTCCGGCGTCGGGATCTTCTCCGGCAAGCTGCCGAAGTGGGCCCGCACCCTGGCCGGTCTCGTGGCAGGCGTCGCCCTTCTCGTCGGCTTCCTCGCCTGGGTGGCGGCAAGCTCCGAGCTTCCGTTCACCCTGACCAGCCAGCTGAACCTCACCCTGGAGTACGCGACGCCTCTGTTCTTCGGCGTGCTCGGCGGCGTGCTCGCGGAGCGCGCGGGCGTGGTCAACATCGCGATCGAGGGCATGTTCCTCACCGCGGCCTTCGCCGCCTCGCTGACCTACTCGATGACGCAGTCGTTCATCGCGGGGCTCGTGGCGGCGGCGCTCGCCGGGCTCCTGATGGCCGGTGTGCTCGCCGTGTTCACGCTTCGCTACCTCGTCGAACACGTCATCATCGGCGTGGTGATCAACGTGCTTGCCAGCGGCCTGACCGGGTTCGTCTACCAGCAGCTCGTGGCAAAGGACCTGGCGGCCTACGCCAACGTTCAGCCGATGCTGCCCGTCGCGATCCCGTTGCTCGACCAGATCCCGTTCTTCGGCCCGATCCTGTTCAATCTGCGCCCGCTGACCTACATGGCGTTCCTGTCGATCCCGCTCGTGTGGTTCCTGCTCTACAAGACCAGGTGGGGCCTGCGGGTCCGCTCGGTCGGCGAGCACCCCATCGCTGCCGACACGGTCGGCATCAACGTGATCCGGACGAAGGCCTCGGCGGTGCTGCTCGGCGGCGTGTTCGCGGGCCTCGGTGGCGCGTACTTCACCATCGGTTCGGTCGGCCCGTTCCAGGACAACAACCCGACGGCGGGCAACGGCTTCATCGCGCTCGCCGCTGTCATCATGGGTCGCTGGAACCCGATCCTCGGCGCGCTGACCGCGCTGTTCTTCGGCTTCCTGCGCGCTCTGGCCCAGACCACCAAGCCGATGCAGCTGCCCATCCCCAGCGACTTCATCGAGATGCTTCCCTACATCGCAACCATCGTGGCCGTCGCGGGTCTCGTCGGACGCGTGCGCGCGCCCGCTGCCGACGGCATGCACTTCGTGAAGACGCACTGATGAATATCGACTGGAGCCGGCTCAAGGCGGAGGCCGACCGCGTCCAGGCGCTGGCGTACGCGCCGTACTCGGGCTACCGGGTGGGCGCGGCAGCGCTGGTCGACGACGGCCGGATCGTCACCGGCTGCAACGTGGAGAATGCCGCCTACGGCGTCACGCTGTGCGCCGAGTGCGGGCTGGTCTCCGACCTTGTCGCCACGGGCGGCGGGCGGCTCGTGGCCTTCACCTGCGTCAACGGTGAGCTGGACCTGATCACCCCGTGCGGGCGTTGCCGTCAACTGTTGTACGAGCACGGCGGCGACGAGCTCGTGGTGCAGACCCCAGATGGTCTGCGTACGATGGCCGAGATGCTGCCGCAGGCCTTCGGCCCCGCGAACCTGAACCCCTGACCCGGAAGTGACCCGCATGCTCAGTGCCGACGTGATCCGATCCCTGCCG
>DYZF01000149.1 GCA_020741375.1 Tessaracoccus flavescens | reverse complement strand
GTTCGACGTGCCGGGTCGGTCGAAGTAGGCGAGGATGCCGGCGGCCCGCTTCCTCAGGGTGCGGCCGAGGAGCGGCCCTCGACCATGTCCAACAAGCGGGCCGGGCCGGTGTCATCTCTGACCGGAGTGAGGTCGATGACCACGGTCACGTACTTGTCGCCCTTGCGGGAGTGCCGCCGGTCATCGTCGTCGACCCGGCACGCCAACACCGCCCGAGCAGGGTCGAGGCGCTGGCCGACAACCTCCAGGCCGAGCTCATCGACACGAGCGAACGTGGTCAGGTCAGGACGAACGAAGGTAGCGTGGGGCACGTCGAGGTCTTCCAGATGGGCAGTGTGAGAACTTCCATCTTCGGGAGACCTCGACCCTCAACCGCGGACCGACGCCGCCCCAGATCACCCCGCCTCTACACCCTCCACTGTGATGGGCCCCTTTGACGGCTGGGTTCCTATGCCGACTTGCGGTACTGCGCCACGGTCAGGCTGCGCTTGGACGCGATCGACACGTACGACGCCACCAGGGCGATAGCGCCCATGAGGACAGCGGTCGCGGCCAAGCCGATCTCGCCCGAACCGTCGGAGAGCATCGTGCGGACGAGTTCCAGCCCGTTCTGCAACGGCGACACCGCGCCCACCGGCGACAGCCAGTTGGCCGCCGACGACAGACCCAGAGCAACCGTCACCACCAGCAGCAGCACCGAAATGCCGCGACCGATGTTGCCCAGCCACGCGGCCAGCGCGTGGTTGACCAGCACGAACGACACACCGAAGGCCGCCAGCAGCGCCATCAGGCCCAGTACCTTGCCGGCGCTGACGTCGAGCATCAGACCACCGATCAGGCCGAGCAGCAAGCCCTGG
This sequence comes from Tessaracoccus flavescens, assembly GCA_020741375.1. Taxonomy (GTDB): domain Bacteria; phylum Actinomycetota; class Actinomycetes; order Propionibacteriales; family Propionibacteriaceae; genus Arachnia; species Arachnia flavescens_A. The sequence goes on along the minus strand of DYZF01000149.1, from coordinate 3,328 downwards.
CCGGCGACGATCGCCGCCGGGACGCCGACGCTACGAGCCCACAGCGACACCGTCGGAGCACGCGACGAGATCGCGTTGCGCGGCACCGGACGCATGGCGACGAAGCTGGCCAGCGCGCCCAGCCAGAGGCCGGTTGCCAGCAGCAGCGACACCAGCGGCACGCGGCCACCGGCGATCAGATCGTCGGTCTTCTCCACGGGCTGCGCCACGACGGTGGCGAGCTTCTCGCGTTCCTGCGCCGAATAGGTGGGCACCTGATCCGCGCCCTTGGCGAGCTCAGTGGCGAAGGTGCCGACGCCGTCGTCCAACTGCTTGGCGCCGTCGGACAGCTGCACGAGGCCGTTGGTCAGCTCGGTGCTGCCGCGGGAGGCCCCGGCCACGCCGGTGGTGTACTGCTGGACGCCGTCGGCGAAGGTCTGCGCACCCGTCTGCAGCTGGCCCACACCGTCGTCGAACTGCGCGACACCGGTGGACAGCTGCGCGGCGCCGTCGGAAAGCTGGCGGGCGCCAGTGCTGAGCTGATTCACGCCGGCCGGCAGAGCGCCGATCTCAGAGTTCAGCTGCTTGATGCCCTCGTTGAGCTGCGTGGCGCCGGAGGCGATCTGCGGAGCGTTGTCGACGATCGGCTTGGCCTGAGTGACCAAGGTGTTGGCTCCGTCGCGGATCTGCGTCAGGCCACCCTTCAGGGTCTCCATCTGTGCCGCCGTCTCCTTGGGCAGCTCGGTGACCAGCTGCGTGACGCCGTCGGCCAACTGGCCGGCGCCTCCCGCGAGCTGCTCCGCGCCCTGCGTCAGCGTGGTCTTGGTGGTGGGATCGGCAGTGTTGAGCGCCTGCACGCCGGCGCCGACGCCGGCCTGCCATCCGCCCTGAACACCGGCACGAACACCCTGCTCGAACGCCTGCTGCCCAGCGGCCGCAGCCTCCTGAGCCATCTGCTGCAGGATCGGGCAGACCGCCTCCATGCCCGGAGGCAGCGCCGCGCACGGATCCTGCGGGGTGCCGGGGTTGGCGCCCGCGGCCTGAGCGAGGATCGCGTCGGTCACCTGCTGCATGGCGCCCTGCGCCGTCTGCGACGAGGGATCGGCCAAGCCGGACAGCTGCGTGTTGACCTGCTTCAAGCCGGACGACAGCCCGGCCGCGCCGGCCGCGACCCCGTCCGCGCCCGCCTTGAGGGCCTGCAGATCGGAGTAGTCCTGCGGCTGGTCGAGGCCAGTGATCACCTGGGTCAGCCCGTCGCGGATGGGCGTCACGCCCGAGATTGCGGCGGCCGCGCCATTGGCGAACTCCGGTAGCGGGGCCAGCAGCTGATCCGCACCGGCGGCCAGCTCGTTGACGCCGCCGACCAGAGCCGGGGTTTGCCCGGCGAACTGCTCGACGCCGTCGGCCAGCTGATCGGCGCCGGTCGCCAGCTCGGAAGCGCCGGAGGACAGCTGCCCGGAGCCGGACTTGAGCTCGCGGATGCCGGCCACCAGCTCGAAGCCGCCGTCGGCCAGCGTGGCGCCGTTCTCGTCGAGCAGCAGCATGCCGTCGCTCAACTGAGTGGCTCCTTGCGTGGCCTGCTCCACGCCGTCGGCCAGCTGAGTTGAGCCGTCGTTGAGCTGCTTGGCGCCGTCGACGATGGTGGTGAACTGCTCGCCCACCGTGTTGAAGCCCACGTAGATGCCGTCGAGATAGCCCCGGGTGAGGGTGGAGTTGATGGTGTCGGTGGCCAGCCGCGCTATCTCCTGCGCGAGCGCCGCGTCGGTGACGGGCGCGTTGTCGCTCACCTGGATCTGGATGGTGGCCTGCTGCGCGGCGTCGGCCTCGTTCTTCGCGAACGACGTGGCCGAGGCGGAGAACTCCTTCGGGATGGTCACCACCGCGGAGTACTTGCCGGATTTCAGGCCCGCGGCGGCGCTCGGCGCATCGGCCAGCGTCCACTCGATGTTGTCGCCGTCGCGATCAACCATGGCGGCCGCGAGCTGGCGGCCCATCGGCGTGTACTGACCCTCAAGGGTCACAGCCTCGTCAAGGTTGACGACGGCCGCGGAGGCTTGGCTCTCGCCGCGACCTGCGAGCCCCAGCAGGGCGCCCACCGCGAGCAGCGGCACCAGCACCAGTGCCAGCAGCGCCGGCCACGACACATTCCTTCGGCTTGCCTGGCTCATGCCTTGACTCCCTCAGCAACGGGCGCCACCTGCCGGATGGCATGAACGCCGAAATCTTCCACGTGTTCCGCGACGGCCGCGCCCAAGACGACGGCGCCCTCGCGGCTGCGCTCGACGAAGTCGAGCAGCGCAGCCCGCTCTTCCTCGGACAGGACCAGATCCACGGAATCGATGAACGCGACCGGTGTGGCCTTCGTGGAGCGAAGGGCCGCGGCGACGTCGTCGACGTGGGCGAGATCCAGATACGTGACTCGACGGCGAACACTTCCGGCGCCGTCGGGCAAGAGGTGGCCGGCCACCCGGGCGCGACCCCCGGTGGTCTCCAAGCGGCCAGACAGCGCCAGCGCCGTGCCCGTGCGGGGACCGACGACGCCCACAAGGCCGACGACGTCGCCCGGCTGGAGCGCCACGTCGATCGGGTCCACGACGCCGTCGACGGCGAGACCTTCGGCGTGCAGGACGGAACCGTCGCCCGGCCAATCCTTGAGCTCCATCGTCTTGGCGAGCACCTCGCCCTCCACGTCGAACTTCGGCAGCAGGCGGTCCAGCCACGCGGGCAGCCACCAGGCGCGCTCATCGAGCAGCGTCATGACGGCGGGCACCAGCGTCATGCGGATGAGGAACGCGTCGACGGCGACACCGATGGCCAGCGCGAACGCGATGGCCTTGATGGCGCCCATGCCTTCGGGCACGAAGAACGCGAACACGGCGATCATGATGATCGCGGCGGCGGTGACGACGGGGCCGGTGGCGACGAAGCCGTCGCGGATGGCGTCGATGGGCTTCTTGCCGTGGACGTATTCCTCGCGGATCCGGCTGACGAGGAACACCTCGTAATCCATGGCGAGGCCGAACAGGATGCCCATGAGCAGGATCGGCAGGAACGAGATCACCGGCATCGGCTTCTCGAGGTTGATGATCTCCTTCGCCCAGCCGTGGTTGAACACCAGCGTCGTCGCGCCGAATGCGGCGCTGACGCTCAGCAGGTAGCCCACCGTCGCCTTGATCGGCACCCACACGGAGCGGAAGACGGCGGCGAGCAGGATCAGCGACAAGCCCACCACGAGGAGGCCGAACGGCAGGAGCGCCTGCGAGAGCTTGCTGGACACGTCGATGGCGATGGCGGTGAAGCCCGTGACGGCGGTATCGACGCCGTACTTGGCCTGCCAGTCGTCGCGCAT
>DYZF01000148.1 GCA_020741375.1 Tessaracoccus flavescens | reverse complement strand
GGACCCGCCGCAGTCTGAAGAGCCATTGCCGGAGATCGAGCCGTTCAATCTGCCCGACTGGCTGCCAGACCTCATTCGCTTGGCCATTGTCATCCTGATCGTCGCGGCCATCGCGTGGTTCGTGCGCCGACTGTGGGAGACGCGGATCAGCACCGAGCGGCACCGGGCGGTCGCGCCCAGCGGTGACGCCGTCCAGATCGTGGATCTTGAAGAGGACGAGGTTGCGGAGACGGTTGAGGAGGCCATCGCCTCGCTGCGCCGCGGTATCGTTGTCGATGAGGCGGTGGTGGAGTGTTGGCGACGGTTGGAATCGCTTGCCGCGGACACGGGGATTCGCCGTCGCAGGTCGCAGACGTCGGAGGAGTTCACGGTGGACGTCCTCGCCCGTGGGGGAGTTGATGAGCGTTCCATCCGTGGGCTCGGCGACCTCTATCGCCAGGCCATGTTCTCCACGCACGAACTCACCGACGACGACCGCGAGCGCGCCATCGCCGCCCTCGAAGCGCTGAGTGCCCAGCTGAGGAACGACGCATGACGCGCGAATCGCTGCGGGCGTTGGGGAAGTGGGTCGCGATCGGGTTGGCGGTCTCGGTGGTCATCGTGCTCGCCGACACCGTGGTGGGCCTGCGCTTCAATCCGATCCTCACGCCCATCGCCGGAGCAGTGGTCGGCGTCTTGATCTGGGCCGGCACGCACCTCGTCCACCACGAGCCGGCCGCGTGGAAGCAGCCGTCGTTCCACCACCGCTCCGTCCTGCTCCGGGCCGACGTGCGCACCCGGCGCCTTGCCCATTCGCTGGCCCATTCCCAGCCCGGTAAGGGCTTCGACTCCAGTTCCGTCGCCGCCCACCTCGGCGACATCGTCAGCCGCAAGCTCGTCGCCGCCGGCACGCTGCCGCCCGACGCCACCCTCGCCCAGATCGAGCCGCACGTATCGCCGTCGCTGTTCGCCTACCTGCGCAGCGTCGACGACGACCGCCGCACCACCCTCACCCGCCGAGCCCTGCATGCCCACCTCAAGGAGATCGATTCACTATGAACGACCAACTGACCCCCGCCCAGGCCACCGAGCTCGTCGGGCGGGTGCTCGACGAGGTGGACAAGGTCCTCGTCGGGAAGCGCGCCGAGATGACGCTGGTGATGGCGGGCGTACTCGCCGGCGGGCACGTGCTGTTGGAGGACATGCCCGGCTTGGGGAAGACGCTGGCGGCGAGGTCGCTGGCGCAGGCGCTGGGCCTGGATTTCACGCGCGCCCAGTTCACCCCAGACCTGCTCCCGGCAGACCTCACCGGCTCCTACATCTTCGACCAGACCACCGGCCAGTTCGCGTTCCGCGAGGGGCCGCTGTTCACTGGGCTGCTGCTGGCCGACGAGATCAACCGGACGCCGCCGAAGACCCAATCCGCGCTGCTGGAAGCGATGCAGGAACGGCAGGTCACCGTCGAAGGTCACACGTTCCAGCTGCCCCGCCCGTTCCATGTGCTGGCGACGGCGAACCCGATCGAGCACGAGGGCACGTACCCGCTGCCCGAGGCGCAGCTCGACCGCTTCCTACTGAGGCTCGGCTTCGGTTACCCGTCGGTGGACGAGGAGTGGGATGTGTTGCAGCGGCGCATCGCCAGGCAGACCGACGACGTCGCGGTCGACGCGGTGCTCACGCCCCAGGGCCTGTTGGCGGTGCAGCAGTGCGTGGAGGGAATCCACGTGGCCGAATCGGTGGGCCGCTACGCGATCGACCTCGTGCGCGCCACCCGCGACCACCAAGACACGATGGTGGGCGCGTCGCCGCGTGGGTCGCTGGCGCTGCTGCTGTGCTCGCGCGCGCTGGCGCTGATCGAAGGTCGCGATTTCGTGACCCCGGAGGACATCAAGCGCCTCGCCGTCCCGGCGCTCGGTCACCGCATCGTGATCCGCCCCGAGTTGTGGCTCAACAACGTCGCGCCCGATTCCGTGGTGCGATCCGTCATGGATCAGGTGCCGGTGCCTGACGTCCAGTGATGAAGTTTTACCCCACGCCCGCGTTCATCCGCTCCGCCGTCGCGACGGTGGCGCTGGCGGTGCTCGCCGTCGTCACCCGGCGGCCGGACGTGGTGGCGCTGATGGTGCCGTTCGTCGCGCACCTCGCGTGGGGCCTGATCAACCATCCGCGGGGCGCCACGGTAGCCGTCGAGGTGAAGCCGACGGCGGTCGCGATCCCGGAGGGGGAGTCGGTGCCGCTGGAGGTGTCGACGCGTCGGCCGTGGGAGCGGGCGTTGGTGACGGTGCAGTGGCCCACCCGGCCGGGCCTGTCGTACGACCCCGATACCGGCGTGGTGCTTTCCGACGTCGAGGGGGCGACGGTGAACGTCGAGCCTGAGCGGTGGGGCAAGTATCAGATCCAGCCGGCGACGGTGCAGGTGCGCGACCGGTCCGGGTCGTGGTCCGCGCACGCGGAGACCAGCCCGGTGACGGTGACGGTGCGGCCCGCGTCGTCGACGTTGGAGGGCGGCAGCGGCGTCGCGCACCCGATCGGGATCGTGGGGGCACACCGGTCGCGGCATCGGGGCGACGGCTCGGATCTGGCTGATGTGCGCGAGTTCCGCCCGGGTGACCGGCTGCGTCGGATCAACTGGCGGGTGACGTCGCGGCTCGGTTCGCTGCACGTGAACTCCACCCTGACTGAGCGCGACACCGACGTGCTCATCGTCGCCGACACCCTCCTCGACGTCGCCCCCGCCGACCCCGACGGTGCCACCGGGCTCGACGTCACGGTGCGCGCCATCGCCGCGATCTCGCGGCATTACGTCGGATTCGGCGACCGGGTCGCCCTGCACGATCTGGGACGACGCATCGGTCACGTCCGCCCGGGCAGCGGGCCGCGGCAGGCACGTGTGGTGCTGAATGTGTTGTCGCGATCGAACCGCGACATGCCCGACTGGCAGATGCTACGGAAGGTGCCGCAGGTGGCGAGCGGAACGCTGGTGTTCTTCTGTTCGCCGCTGCTGGAGCGCGAGAGCCAGGACGAGTTGGTGCGGCTGCGTCGGCTCGGCGCTGAGGTGGTGTGCGTCGACACTCTGCCGGAGGGCATCGGTCAGGCCGACGACATGGCGACGTTCGACCGCGAGACTTTCCTCGGCGAGGCGTGGATGCTGCGGCGGATCGAGCGCGACGGCGTCATTGAGCGACTGCGTTCCCTCGGCATCCCCGTCACGCCGTGGCGGGGGACCGGCAGCTTGGCCAGCGTGCTGCTCTCAATGGAGGCCGCGCGCTCCGCGCCAAGGCGGGTGATGGGCTGATGTTCGATCTCGCCGAGGTGATCTCCAACTGGATCTTCGCGCTGCGAATCACGACGTGGCAGCAGTGGCTGCTGCGGGGTGGGATGGTCGCGGCGGGCGCGGTCGCGGCATGGGTGAGCCTGCCGTGGGTGACGTTGACGATCCTGCCGGTGTGGGTGGCGTTGGTGGCCGTGGGTTTGCTGTGGTCGGCGATCCGCCCGGATTCGACGGCGCCGCTGTTCGCCTTGGTGCCCTACGTCATGGCGTGGTCCGGCGGAGGCGCGGATTCCGAGTGGTGGCGGTATGCGACGGTGGTCGCGGGCTTGCTGGTGTTCCACGCGACGGCGACCTTCGCCGCGGCTGCCCCGACCTACGCCGATGTGCGTTTGGCTAGGGGGCTGTTGCCGCCTGAGCCAGAGCTTCGCGTCCAGGTGTCGTCGGCGGTGGGGCCTACCCCTGGGCTAGGGCCGCTTGTAGATCGTCCATCGTGAATGGGACGTACTGCACTGCTCCGCAGGCCGGGCAGTGGAGCGCCTCTCCGTCGAGAACCTTCTCGGCACCGAACTTCTTCTTGGCCGCCAAGTAGCCGGCTCGGTCGATGTGTGACGCTTGGGCTGGGTCGAGGTACTCGGTGTCCCCGCCGCACTTCGCGCAGGGGATGATGGCGTACGTCGAATCCATCCACTGAACCTCGAAGTCTGCGCCCAGGAGCGAGAAGTTGGGGCAGTCGTAGTCGCCGCAGCGCCACGCGTAGAGGACCTCATCCGGGCTGAAATCGCCGAGCGCCTCCATGGTTGACGCTGGGTCCTCGGCATGAAGATCCTCGAACGCCATCCAATCGACGTGAGACCCGCACATCTCACAGCGTTGGGCTGCGAACCACTCCAGCGCTTGCTTGCCTTCGGGCGTGTCGAAGTAGGCATTCGACTCGGCGTCGCTTAGGTAGTTCTTCTTGCGCTTCCTCATGGGCCCTCCTCGAGCACGTGCGTGGGCCTAGCCTTCAACCTTGCTAGCGCGCACTTGTAGCTTGGCATCTCAGCGACCGTCGCGGAGGCGCGCCCCTTCCTTCAGCACCTTCTGGTGCGTTTCGCGTTCGCGGATCAGCCACTCCGGCGGATTGGTGAGCAACTCGCCCACCTCGTCGGAGGTCAGCGCTTCAGTGACGCCGCCCCGCGCCAGGCCTGACTTCGACACCCCCAGCTTCGCCGCGACCACGTCGCGCGGGAAGGGGCCATTCTTCTTCAGTTCGGTGAGCCACGACGGCGGATCCGCGCGCAGGGCGTCCAGTTCGTCGCGCGTGATGGGCGTCGTCTGGAACTCCTCGGGCGCGGCGGGCAGATAGATGCCCAGCTTCTGCGCGGCGGTGGCGGGCTTCATCGTTTGGCTCATGGGCTGAGCCTAGCCGCACACGCGTCGAACTGAAGCGGCAGTGGGCGGCCGGCCCGACGGTGCTTCCCGACCGAGAAGTGTGCGTCAGCGCGCTGGGGCGAGAACCTCCGGATCCATCTTCACCCCTCGCAGCACCTGTGCGTTGAGCGCAACGATGATGGTGGACAGCGACATCAGGATTGCTCCGACGGCGGGGGAGAGGACGATGCCCGCCCACGCCAGCACGCCGGCGGCCAGCGGCACCGCGACCACGTTGTACCCGGCGGCCCACACCAAGTTCTGGAGCATCCTGCGGTAGCTCGCGCGGGAGAGGTCGATCATCGACAGCACGGCGCGAGGATCGTTGCCGGCGAGCACGAGGTCGGCCGATTCGATCGCCACATCCGTGCCGGCGCCGATGGCGATGCCGACATCGGCGCGCGCCAACGCCGGGGCGTCGTTGACGCCGTCGCCCACCATGGCCACCGACAGCCCGCGCTGCTGCAGGCGGGAGACTTCTTGGTCCTTGTCCTCCGGCAACACCTCAGCGAAGACTTCATCGATGCCGAGGTCGCGGCCGACGGCGTCGGCCACCTGCTTGGCGTCACCGGTGATGAGCGCCACCTTGACCCCGCGCTCCTGCAACGCCTTGATGGCGGCCAACGAATCGGCGCGCACCTCGTCTTCGACAGCGACGGCCCCGATCACCACGCCGTCGCGCACGACGTGCAGGACGCCGGCGCCGCGTTCCGACCATGCGGAGGTGGGGTGGGCGAGCTCTGCCGGGGGTTTCAAGTCAGCCTCGCGCAACAGCGTCGGACCGCCCACCTCGATGGTGGCGCCGTCGACGGTGGCGCGGACGCCTCGTCCGGCCGCGGCTTGGAAGTCTTCAGACGTGAGGCTCATCGAGGACGCCCCCGAATCCTCCTTGGCCGCCGCCACGATGGCCCGTGCCACGGGATGCTCGCTGTCGCGCTCGGCTGCCGCGGCCAGGGCCAGCAGTTCTGCGCGAGAGACGCCGTCGGCGGTGGCCACCTCGGTCACCCTGTGTGCGCCCTCGGTCAGCGTGCCGGTCTTGTCGAAGAGCACCACGTCAATCGTCCGCATGCGCTCGAGAGCCATCCGGTTCTTGATCAAGATGCCGTGCTTGGCGGCGAGTTCGGTTGAGATGGCGATCACCAGCGGAATGGCTAGGCCGAGGGCGTGGGGGCAGGCGATGACGAGCACGGTCACGGTGCGCACGACGGCATCGCTGGGGCTGCCCACGATCAGCCAAACGATCGCCGTGATGACGGCTGCGGCCAGGGCGAACCAGAAGAGCAACGCGGCCGCGCGGTCAGCCAGCGCTTGCGCCTTGGAGGAGGAGGACTGCGCGTCGGAGACCATTCGCTGAATGCCTGCGATCGCAGTGTCCTCCCCGGTGGCCTCTACTTGGACTCGCACCGTGTTGTTCGTGGCGACGGTGCCCGCCACGACCCGTTCGCCCTCGGAGCGGCGCACCGGCTGCGATTCGCCCGTGATCATGGATTCATCGAAGTGAGCCGATCCGGACACGATGGTGCCATCCGCTGGCACGCGGGCGCCGGAGCGGACGAGGACGACGTCCTCGACGGCGAGATCGGACAGCGACACCGTCTCGGTGCCGTGATCGGTCACGCGTTCGGCGTCATCGGGAAGCATTTCGGCTAGGGCGTCGAGGGCCGACGACGCCGCGCTCAGCGCGCGCATCTCCATCCAGTGGCCCAGAAGCATGACCACTACCAGGAGGGCCAACTCCCACCAGAAGTCGAGATGGAGGTTCCCGATCCCGAGGGTGGTCACCCACGACGCGACGAACGCCACCGTGATGGCCATCGCGATGAGGAGCATCATCCCGGGCTGTTTGCGCTTGAGTTCGTCGATGCCGCCCTTCAAGAAGGGCATGCCGCCGTAGAAGAAGATGATGGTGCCGAGCACGGGCGGGATACATGTGGAGCCTGGGAACGTGGGCAGGGTGTAGCCGAGCAGATCGGCCACCATGGGGCTTAGAACGACGACGGGGATGCTCAGCAGGAGGGAGAGCCAGAACCGGTTCTTGAACATGGCGGTGCTGTGGCCAGCATGCTCGTCGTGGTTCTGGTGGCCGCCGTCATCGGCGTGTTGCTGGTTCGCGTTGTGACCGGAGTGCTGATCCGGGCCGTGGCTGCCGTGCTCCTGATGCTGCGGGTGTTCGGAGTGGTCTGCGTGCTCATTGCGCATCGCATGCTCCGCAGCGGAGTGGTCGTGTTCGTTGTGGTGCTTGTGCCCATCCATGCCTCGATGATACCCCTGAGGGGTATGTCGATCAATGGTGTGAGCGGCGCTGTTGAGCGTTGTGGACCGCAGCCTCTCTGGCCTGTGCATGGGGGAGCGAGACCTCGCGCATGCGATCGGCGAGGTCGCCCCGGGCGTCGGCGTCGAGGGCTTCGGCTACGCCCACAATGTCGGCGGTCGAGCGGTTCTGGGAGAGCTTGGACTTGCCGACGACGCCGTCGATGATCAACTCGACGCCGACGATCGCGCGCAGCATGCCGGCGTTGACGCGAGCCTCGTTGCGGTCGAGATCGAACTCGGGATCGAACCGCTCGGACAGGCGGCGGACGTGGCCGTCGAGCCACTCGACGTCGTCGTGGGCCACCAAGCGGCCGGTGACCTGCACCACCTCGTAGTTCCACGTGGGCACGGCGTTCGCGCCGTCGCGATACGTCGGATACCAGGTGGGATTGACGTAGGCATCGCCGCCACGGAGGATCACGAGCGCCGGGTGCTCAGTGTGCTCCCACTGCCGGTTCGGGCGGGCGAGGTGTGCCTCGAGGGAACCGAATCCGTCGGCGCTGGGTCGATGGATCATCGGCAGCGGCGTCGAGGCGGGAGCGAGGGTCGCGGGATCGACGGTGACGAGATCGGCGAGGCGCACCTGCTCGAGGATCGCCGTCGCCTCATCGAGGGGCATGGCGTTGTGGGCGGGCACGTACATGTCGCGAATTCTAGGCGCCGGCGTGCAGTAGCCTCGATCGGGTGACGGATGGATCAGGGCTGCGGATCGGCTACGTGCCCGGGGTGACGCTCACCAAGTGGCGGCGCATCTGGGGCGAGCGCTTCCGCGCGCCGCTCGAGGTGATCGAGGTGGCGGAGGCTGATCAGCGCTCCGCCGTCGTCAGTGGTCTTGTCGACATGTGCTTTGTGCGGCTCCCCATTGAGCGCGACGGCCTGCACCTGATCCCGCTCTACGACGAGCAGCCTGTGTTGTGGCTGAGCAAGGATCACATCTTGGCCGC
>DYZF01000147.1 GCA_020741375.1 Tessaracoccus flavescens | reverse complement strand
GCTCTTCGCCGGGACGCCAACCGACGACACCCAGTCGCCCGCGTCGTCGTACATCCCGCAGGTGAGCATGACGCTCAGCGTCTGACGCACCACGGACGGGCTGAAGATCCGCTCTCCGGTCACCGGCTGGCGTCCGCCGGAGGCGAGGGTCGCGCCCATGACGGCCAGATCGACGGCGGTCACGCGGATGGCGCACTGCCGGGTGTAGCCGGCCACCACGTCGTGAGGTGTGTCCGGCAGATCGTTCTCGGCGCGCAGCAGGTGGGCGATGGCCAGGTTCCGGTGGGCGAGTGCGAGCTCCGACTCGTAGACCGTCTCGTCGACGCTCAACTCCCGTCCGGCCAGCCGGGAGAACCAGCTCAGGAGATGCTCGAACCGGTTGCCGGCATCGCCGCCGGGGATGAGGGAGTGCACCACCAGCGCGCCGGCGTTGATCATGGGGTTGTTCGGCCGACCGGAGGAATCCTCAACCTCGATCACGTGGTACGCCTCGCCGGAGGGTTCGACGTCGACGAAGCGGTGCACCTCGTCGAAGCCCAACTCCTCCAACGCGACGGCGTACGCCAGCGCCTTGGAGATGGATTGGATCGTGAACTCGGCGCCGTCGTCGCCGGCCGACGTGACCGAGCCGTCGACGTCCACCACCGCGACGGCGCACTGCTCGGGTTCCACCTGCGCAAGGGCTGGAGGGCTGTCGATGGGCGCGCCGCGGGTGTCGTCCATGAGGGCGCCAACGAGCTGCTCCAGATGAGAGTGCAGGTGCTGCGTCATGGGCTCACACTACGGGGAAAGCGAGAGTGCCCGGCTGGTGGGCCGGGCACTCGTCGAGCGGATGACGGGAATCGAACCCGCGTAGCTAGTTTGGAAGACTAGGGCTCTACCATTGAGCTACATCCGCAGCGTCGTAGAGCATAGCAGCGCCCGACGCTCCCGCCGAAGCCGCGCGCCGGCCGCCCCGCACTACGCGATCCCCAAGAACTCCTTGATCGCCGGCATCTCACGCTCCGCCTGGGCGCGCCCGGTGCGGAACACCTGACGCAGCACGGGCACTCGGCGCTCCGAATTGCTGATCGGCATCTCGTCGGGATACACGACGTATGCGCGGCCCGCCTTCACCAAATCTGTCAGTTCGTCCAGCGTGCGGTTGTAGTTGTCGGGACGCTCCAAGACGCCGCGGGCCACCTCGGGGTAGCGGCGGAAGATCGCCTTGTACGCCCGGGGGAAACGTGGGGCCGTCTTGCGGTAGCCCCTCGCGCGGGTCATCACCACGAGGAACTTCTCGTAGCCGGCTTCCTTGGCCGCGTCGATGGCGAACCCGCCGGTGGGGCCGAGGGCACCGTCGCAGTAGTCGTCGCCGTCGATCTGGGTCAGTGGCATCAGGCCGGGCATTGTCGATGACGCGCGCACCCGCTTCATGAGGGCGTGCAGATCGGGCGTGTTGTCGCGCCCGAAGTAGACCATTTCGCCGTCCTTGCAGCGCATGGCGCCGATCGCGTACTGCGTGGGATTGGCGAGGTACGTGCCCCAATCGAAGGGGAGTGCCTGATCCGGAAGGGAAGTCTGCTCGTAGATGAACTCCGAGTTGAACATGCCCTTGCCGCGCAGCCAAGTGCGCCAGTCGCCGAACTCGGGTTCAGCCGCGAAGTCGACGAAGGAACGCTCGGCTCGCTCGGGGTCGCGGGCGAGATAGTTGGCCGTGCAACTGGAGCCGGCAGAGATGCCGCCCACCCAGTTGCAGTGCACCTCCGCCGTCAGAAGTGCGGCGACCACCCCGGACGAAAAGGCCGCGCGCATGCCGCCGCCCTCGAAAATCAGCGCCGTATCCGTCACGTTCGTGGTGAGTTCCTGCACGTGACCACTGTAGAAGGAGGTGGCGGCGGTTGGTTGAGCGGCGCACGACCGATAGACTCGGCGGGTCGCTTATCCAATTTCAGGAGTCCATTCGTGCCTAGCACTGTTGAGAAGCTGAGCCCGACCCGGGTCAAGCTCACCGTCGAGATCCCGTTCGCAGATCTCCAGCCCCATCTTGATAAGGCCTACAAGGAGATCGCGGAGCAGGTCAACATCCCCGGCTTCCGCAAGGGCAAGGTCCCGGCCACCGTCATCGACCAGCGCTTCGGCCGCGGTGTCGTGCTGCAGGAGGCCATCAACGAGGCGATCCCGCAGGCGTACAACGCCGCGATTGACGAGGCCAAGGTGTACCCGATGGCCCAGCCCGAGGTTGAGGTGACCAAGCTCGAGGACAAGGAACTCGTCGAGTTCACCGCCGAGGTTGACGTCCGCCCCGAGGTGAAGCTGCCCGACTTCAGCAAGATCAAGGCCACCGTCGACGCTCCGGCCAACGCCGACGAGCTCGTCGACGAGCGCATCGGCCTGCTGCGTGAGCGCTTCGCCACCACCACCGAGGTTGACCGTGCCGCCGCCGAGGGCGACGTGCTGACCATCGATCTCGTTGCGTCGCAGGACGGCGAGCCGCTGCCCGAGGCCACCGCCGAAGGCATCACCTACAAGGTGGGCCAGGAGGCCAACATGCTCGACGGCCTCGACGAGGCTGTCACGGGCCTCAAGGCCGGCGAGAAGAAGAACTTCACCTCCAAGCTCGTTGGCGGCGCGTACCGCGGCCAAGATGCAGACATCGAGGTGACCGTCCAGAAGGTGCTCGAGCAGGAGCTCCCCGAGGTTGACGACGAGTTCGCTCAGCTCATCTCCGAGTTCGACACCGTCGACGAGATGAAGGCGGACCTCCGTGGCGGCGCCGAGCAGCAGGTGAAGGCCGATCAGATCGCCGACGCCCGCGACAAGGTGCTCGAAGCCGTCCTCAAGAAGGTCAAGTTCGACCTCCCCGAGGGCGTCGTCGCCCAGGAGCTCGAAGCCCGCCGCACCCAGGTGCAGCGCCAGCTCGACGCCGGCGGTCTCACCGTCGAGCAGTACCTCGAGAACGCTGAGGATGAGGACGCGAAGGACGCCGACGAGTTCTGGAAGCAAATCGACGAGCGCTCCACCGACGCCCTCAAGGCTCAGGTCATCCTCGACGTCTACGCCGACGAGAACACCATCGACGTGTCCCAGCAGGAGCTCACCGAGCTCATCTTCCGCAAGGCTCAGGCCAACGGCACCAGCCCGCAGGACGAGATCAACCACATGATGGAGCACAACCACATGGCTGAGTGGATGCAGGAGATCCGTCGGGGCAAGGCCCTGGCCCAGATCTGCGCTGCCGCCACCGTGACCGACGCCGACGGCAACGCCGTCGACACGTCGCTGGCGTCAGATGAGGACGACGCCGATGCCGCAGACGTCGCCGAGGCTGAGGCCGACGCGGTCGTCGAGGCCGACGCCGACGAGGTTGCAGCCGACGAGGCCGTCGAGGCCGAGGACGAGGCTGAGAAGAAGCCTGCCAAGAAGACCACCAAGAAGTAGGTCTCACTAGGCAAGAGGCGCCGCCAACCGCTCTGGTTGGCGGCGCCTTTGCGGTGTGCGTGCGCATAGAATCGCCCTGCACACCATGGAGGAACGATGAGCGAGAACCACGACGCCACCCAAGACGTCGGCATCCACCCGGCTGACGACCGCCGAGGAGGACTGCCGAATCTGGCCATCGTGGCCATCATCTTGGCGGCCATCGCGCTGACGCTCGGCCTGTTCAAGGACCTGCAGTCCATCATCGCCCCCACCTTCTTGGCCATGAACCTGCTCATCGCCGCCTACCCCCTGTACGGGCTGATGGTGAAGGCCCGGATCCCCAAGATGGTGGCTGCTGTGACGACAGGGCTGGCAGTGTTCGTCGTCGTCATCGTCGGGCTCGGGGCGGTCGGCTGGTCAGTGACCGAGATGGTGCAGACCCTCACCGGCTACTCCGATCAGTTCCGCAACCTCTACGAACAGGGCATCGCGTTGCTCGCCCAGCTGGGGTTCGATCAGGAATCGCTGATGAACCAGCTGCAGTCGATCTCACCCACCAGCGTGCTCGGCGTCGCGGGCTCAATCCTGTCCAACGCGTCCGCCGCCTCCGGCATCGTTGTCGTGATCGCCATCGCGATCGTGTTCATGGTGATGGACCTGCCGTCGATGGGCCAGCGCCTGGGCCTGACGCACCGCCTCCACCCCACCCTCACCGATTCGATCGGGAGCCTCGTCGTCGGCATCCGTCGGTACTGGGTGGTCACCACCGTCTTCGGCCTCATCGTCGCGGTGCTGGACTTCTTCGTCCTCATCCTCGTCGGTGTGCCGCTGCCGCTCGTGTGGGCCGTGCTGAGCTTCATCACCAACTACATCCCCAACATCGGCTTCATCATCGGCGTCGTCCCGCCCGCGCTGCTCGCCCTGTTCGAGAAGGGCCCGGTGGCCGCACTGATCGTCGTGATCGCCTACAGCGTCCTCAACTTCGTCATCCAGTCGATCATCCAGCCCAAGTTCACCGGCGACGCCGTCGGCATCACCCCGACGGTGTCCTTCCTGTCGCTGCTGCTGTGGACCTGGGTCTTCGGCGCGTTGGGCGCGCTCATTGCGCTGCCGGCGACGCTCGCGGTCAAGGCCTTGCTGATCGATCCGGACCCGAAGTTGAAGTGGGTCAACGCGTTCATCAGCAACGACCCGAAGACCACAGCCGGTGCCGGGACGCCACGCCGTCGGCGAACAACGTCCTCCGCGCTTGGGTCAACCGAAATTGACGCTAAGTTAGAAGGGTGACTCAGACCCGAAACGACGACATTCGCATGGCCGGCCCCGGCGGTGGGCTCGGCATGACTGACAACGTCTACCAGTCCCTCCTCGCCAACCGGATCATCTTCCTCGGCTCCGAGGTGCGCGACGAGAACGCCAACGCGATCTGCGCGCAGATGCTCCTGCTCAACGCAGAGGATCCGCACAAGGACATCTATCTCTACATCAACTCGCCCGGCGGCTCAGTTGACTCCGGCATGGCGATCTTCGACACCATGCAGTGGATCAGCAACGACGTCGCCACCGTGGCGATGGGCTTGGCAGCGTCGATGGGGCAGTTCCTGCTCTCGGCTGGCACCCCGGGCAAGCGCTTCGCGCTCCCGCACAGCCGCATCATGATGCACCAGCCGTCCGGTGGCCTCGGTGGCACGGCCTCCGACATCCGCATCCAGGCCGAGCAGTCGCTCCACATCAAGCGCACGATGGCCCAGCTGATCGCGGAGCATACTGGCCAGTCCGTCGAACAGATCGAGGCCGATTCAGACCGCGACCGCTGGTTCACCGCAGAGCAGGCCCTCGAGTACGGCTTCATCGACCACGTCTACGAGCGCGCCTCGCAGATCAAGACGGAGGCTCCGAACCAGTGATGAACTCTCTACCCCAGGGCGTCGCGCCCGCCGGAATGGACATGAACTACTACATCCCGCAGTGGGAAGAGCGCACCAGCTACGGCGTGCGGCGCGTCGACCCGTACACGAAGCTCTTCGAGGATCGCATCATCTTCCTCGGCACCCCCATCAGCGACGACGTCGCCAACGCCGTCATGGCGCAGCTGCTGTGCCTGCAGTCGATGGATTCCGAGCGCCCCATCTCGATGTACATCAACTCGCCCGGCGGCTCCTTCACAGCGCTCACCGCGATCTACGACACGATGCGCTACATCAAGCCGGACATCTCGACGGTGTGCCTTGGCCAGGCCGCGTCCGCGGCTGCGGTCATCCTCGCCGCGGGCACGAAGGGCAAGCGGTTCGCGCTGCCCAACTCCCGCATCCTGATCCATCAGCCGGCCACCGAGGGCGGCTACGGCCAGTCCTCAGACCTGGAGATCCAGGCCAAGGAGATCCTGCGCATCCGCGATCTGATGGAGAACATGCTGGCGTCCGACACCGGCCAGCCGGTGGAGAAGGTCAGCAAGGACATCGAGCGAGACAAGTTCCTCACCGCCCAAGAGGCGCTGGAGTACGGCATCATCGACGACATCTTCGAATCCATGAAGGAACTGCCGTAACGGCGATTCCCGTTGGCGCGTTGACGTTGCACTGACAGTCCCCGCGGGTAGGGTGAGAGCTACCCGCGGGGATCAGTATTTTCTAGAGGAGGTGGGCGAACGTGGCACGCATTGGCGAGTCTGGTGACCTGTTCAAGTGCAACTTCTGTGGCAAGAGCCAGAAGCAGGTCAAGAAGCTCATCGCCGGCCCCGGCGTCTACATCTGCGACGAGTGCATCGCGCTGTGCAACGAGATCATCGAAGAGGAGTTTCCGGAGACGACGGAAACCGGTCTGGTCTCAGAACTGCCGAAGCCCCGCGAGATCCGAGACTTCCTCGACAGTTACGTCATCGGTCAGGATTCCGCCAAGAAGGCGCTGTCGGTGGCCGTCTACAACCACTACAAGCGCATCCAGGCCCGCCATGAGCCGCAGGGGCGGCGGGCTGAAGACGACGACGTCGAAGTGGGCAAGTCCAACATCCTGCTGATCGGCCCCACCGGCTGCGGTAAAACCTACTTGGCCCAAACGCTCGCCAAGATGCTGAACGTACCCTTCGCCATGGCGGACGCGACGGCACTCACCGAGGCGGGATACGTCGGCGAGGATGTCGAGAACATCCTGCTGAAGCTGATTCAGGCCGCCGATTTCGATATCGCCAAAGCGGAGACGGGCATCATCTACCTCGACGAGATCGACAAGGTGGCCCGCAAGGCGGAGAACCCGTCGATCACTCGCGACGTCTCCGGCGAGGGCGTGCAGCAGGCGCTGCTGAAGATCCTCGAAGGCACGGTCGCGTCGGTGCCGCCGCAGGTCGGCCGCAAGCATCCGCATCAGGATTTCCTGCAGATCGACACCACCAAGATCCTGTTCATCGTCGGCGGCGCCTTCGCCGGTCTGGAAGAGATCATCAACCAGCGCGTCGGCAAGCGCCCGCTCGGCTTCAACAACTCGGCCGAAGCCCGAACCGCGCCGGTGGATCCGTTCTCCGTCGTGCGCCCGGAGGATCTGCACAAGTTCGGCCTCATCCCCGAGTTCATCGGCCGCCTCCCCATGATCACCAGCGTGTCCCCGCTGGATCGTGAAGCCCTGGTGCGGATCCTGGTGGAGCCCAAGAACGCGCTGACGCGGCAGTTCCAGAAGCTGTTCGATCTCGACGGCGTCCAGCTCGATTTCACCGACGAGGCACTCGATTCCATGGCCGAGCTCGCGCTCGAACGCAAGACCGGCGCCCGCGGCCTCCGCGCGATCATGGAGGAGATCCTGCTCGACGCCATGTTCGACGTGCCGTCCGAGGAAGACATCGCCCAAGTGATCGTCACCAAGGAGGCCGTCCTCGGCGAGGACAAGCCCACCCTCGTGCCGCGCGCCAAGCTGGCTCGCCGCCGCGATCTGTCTGCCTAAACGGCGGCCACGGGGT
>DYZF01000146.1 GCA_020741375.1 Tessaracoccus flavescens | reverse complement strand
CGGCGCCAAGCCGTGCTCGTCGCAGAACTCCAGCATCTCCTGGGTTTCGGCGATGCCGCCGATGTTGGAGCCGGCCAGCACGCGGGCCTGCCCGGTGAGGATGCTCATGTTGAAGGTGGTGGGCTTCTCCGGGAGGCCGACGTTGGCGAGCACGCCGTGGGCCTTGAGCAGCTTGAGGATGGAATCCAGATCCACGCCGTCGGAGATGGTGGACAAGATGAGGTCGAAGGAGCCGCGGAGGCTCTTCATGGCGTCCTTGTCCTGCGTGGAGATGTAATCGGCGGCGCCCAGCTTGAGCGCGTCGTCGCGCTTGTTGAGGGTGCGGCCCAGGCCGATGGTTTCGGCGCCCATGGCGGCCGCGATCTGCACGCCCATGTGGCCGAGGCCACCCATGCCGACGACACCCACACGCTTGCCGGGGCCGGCGCCCCAGCGCTTCAGCGGGGAGTAGGTGGTGATGCCGGCGCACATCAGCGGCGCGGCGTGCTCGAGGCTCATGCCGTCGGGCACGCGCATTAGGTAATCCTGCTCCACCGTGATGCCTTGCGAGTAGCCGCCGTGGGTGGGTTCGCCGTCGCGGCCGACGCCGTTGTACGTCCAGACGGTGCCGGGGCGGCTGGTGCAGAACTGCTCCTCCCCCGCCTCACACATCTCACAGGTGCCACAGGAATCGACGAAGCAGCCGACGCCGACGCGATCTCCCACCTTGAACTTGGTGACCTCCGCACCCACCTGGGTGACGACGCCGGCGATCTCGTGGCCGCCGACGAAGGGGTAGTTGATCTGGCCCCATTCGCCGCGCGCGGTGTGGATATCGGAGTGGCAGATGCCTGCGTACTTGATCTCGAAGTACACCTCGGTGGGGCCGGGTTCGCGACGGGTGATCGTCGTCTTCTCGTAGCGACCGGTGGGGGAATCGATGGCGTAGGCAACAACGTCGGGCATGAGCCCAATGCTAGTGCTTCGCTGCGACAAATCCGAGGGCGATCACTCGCCGCTCAGGCCCTCGATCCAGTCTGGCGTGTCGGCTGCGCCGGGCATGGGCTCCTCGGCGCCGTCGGCCGGGAGGGAGCAATCCGGGGTCTCGCCCGGAGCGGGGCCGAATTCCTTGCCGCCGAAGATGTTGTCGCGGGCGAAGGCGTAGTAGGCGTCGTGCTTGCCCGTGTCATACGGGTTGTCGAGGGCGCAGCGGCCCACGTAGTAACCGACGACGTCGGCGAAGGTCTCGGTGACGCTGCGGCCGGCGTAATCGCTGAAGCGACCCTCCTTGGCGTACAGCTTCTTGAAGGCCTTCCAGTAGCCCGGGTTCTCGTAGCGATCCGAGTTCAGCACGTGGGCGAGCTCGTGGATGACGAGGCGGACGAGGCGGCCTTCGTCGCCGCTATCGAGAGCGCGCTGGAACTTGGTGAAATCGAGCGACACGTAGCCCACCTTGGTGAGGCTCCAATCGCCCCACGCGAAGCCCCGGATGCGCGAGGCGTTGAGGCCGACGTTGCCCTTCTGCTTGCCCAGCAGATCGGCTCGGTAAGTGGTGCATTCGACGGCGTCGAGGGTTTCCCAGAGGATCTTGATCGACGGCATGCTCGCCTTGGTCCACTGCGATCCGCTCAGCTTGAAGCCGAAGGTGGCCGTGATGCGATCCTTGATGGTCTCGATCGATTCGCCTTCGGGGAACGGGTAGACCGACGGGCAGGGCGTCGGGATGCCGGTGACCGGGCGGACGGGCTCAGGGGCCAGCGGCAGCGCCTCGGCGGAGGTGGCAGTGATGGAACCCGCAGCAATAGCAGCGATCGCTGCCAGCGATGCGAGCCATCTGCGCATAGAAAAACCTCCAAGAACCGAGTCCAAGATTCTCTCAGGATTCTCAGGAAGTCAAACTGAAACCTGAACTTGCCCACAGTGTTCGCCCACGTCGCCCACCGGGGCACGCGAGCGGGGACTAGTGGGTCAGTTGACCGGCGCAGACGGTGGCCAGCACCGGCATCTCACGCAGGTTCATGCGGGTTTCCGACCGCGTCCCCTCCCACAGCGGGTCGGCTCCCAGCACCACCACATCGCCGGGTGCGCCGACGCCGAGGCGCACGCCGTCGACGGAGCACGCGATGGCCTCCGCAGGGCTGAGCGACTCCCCCGGGTACCAGCCGTCGCGCTCGTCGTGGCTGCGGTGGACGGCGGCCGCGATGGCGAGCCACGGGTCGATGGGCGAGACGGGCGCGTCGGAGCCGAACGCCAGCGTGGCACCGGAGTTGAGCAGGCTGCGGAAGAGGTAGCAGCGGTGGCAGTGGCCGGCCCAGAGCTCTTCGGCGAGATCGCGATCGTCGAGCAGGTGCGGCGGCTGGACACTGGCCGCGACCCCCAAGCCCGCGAACCGTTCCACGTCTTCCTCCCGCAGCAGCTGGGCATGCTCGATGGAGCCGACGGCGCCGGTCGCGGCGAAGGCGTCGAGCGCCGCCTGATTGGCGCGGTCGCCGATGGCGTGGATCGCCACCTCCAGACCGTTGTCGGTGGCCTGCTGCATAAGCGCGATCAGTTCGCCGACGGTGTGGTTGGGCGCGCCGTGCGCGTCGGTGCGGGCTGGATCCAGATCGGCGTAGGGGTGGCAGCACCAGGCGGTGCGGGTGCTCAGCGAGCCGTCGGAGATCACCTTGAGCGGGCCCATCGTCACGAGCCCCGACGGGTGCAGCGGGTCGCCAGTGTGGAGCCCTGCGTTGATCACCTCGGCAAGTTGATGCTCATATACCCCCGCGCGCACGCGAAGCGGGGTGAGGCCGCGCTTGATGCGGGCGGGCCACTCGCGGAAGGTGTCGTTGAACTCCAGATCGACGATGCCGACGATGCCCTTGCTCGCGGCGCCGGTGAGGGCTCGGGCGAGATCGAGATCGTTGGGTTCGGCGCCGGGCAGCTCGTGGAGCCGGGCGAACACTTCAAACCACGGGCCTTCGGCGAGGGCGCCGTCGTGATGGTCGAGGCCCAGCAGCTGTTGGGCGCGACTGTTGAGCCACCCGTTGTGCGCGTCGCCGGAGACGATGGCGACGGGGCGCTCGCCGGAGATGGCGTCGAGCTCGGCGGTGGAGGCCGGGCGCGGCCAGGCGGCGGAGCGGTAGCCGAAACCGATGAGGGCGCCGTCGGCTTCCCGGTCGCGGAGAGCTTGGGCCATGATCGCGAGCACTTCGTCGGGGCCGTTGGTGTGGCTGACGTCCACCCATGTGAGGGCGCGGGTCCACTGCGTGAAGTGGACGTGCTTGTCCCACAGGCCGGGGATCACCCATTGGCCGTCGGCGTCGAGGATGTCCTCCCCCATCGGCTGCAGCGACGGGCCCACCTCGGCGATGACGCCGTCGGTGATGCGGATATCGACGGCGTCGCCCGCGACCTCGCCGTCGAGCGGCACGATGCGGGCGCCCGTCACGAGGAGGTTGGCCATGAGGCCAGATCATAGGCCCACGGCGACTGTGGACAACTTCTCGGAATTGAGCGGGTTATCCACAGTTCGAAGATTGGCCGACGGCGACTGACCCCGTTGCTGGTTATGTTCGTGCCCCAAGGAGGGGGTTACATGCATTCTCAGCGACCATCAAAGCCAGACATCACCCCGCCGGCCGCACCCCGGCCGGAGGCAGTGAAGCTTCGCGCACGACGTAGTCCGAAGCTGATCGCCTTGGGCGTGCTGCTGGTGGTGCTGGGTGGTTTGGGGGCGGCTGCCCTCTACCTCTCGAATGTCGATATGAGGTCGGTCGTGGTCATGTCTCAGACGGTTCAGCGCGGCGACGTGGTGGAGCGCGGCTCCCTCGGCATCGTCGATGTGCCGGGCAACTTCGACGTTCCGACGATCGACGAATCGCAGCTCGGGTCGCTCGTCGGCCAGCGCGCGCTCACCGACCTCCCGCACGGAGCCTTCCCTCAACTGTCGAGTGTGGGTGAGGATCCGCTCCCCGCTGGCCAGAGCTTGGTGGGCCTACGGCTCCCGCTCGGGCGGGTCCCCGCCAGCCATCTACCTCCGGGCAGCGCGGTGCGCGTCGTCGGCTTGATCGAGGGCGTTGAGACCAGCACCCCCGCTGTGGTCGCGACGGCGCCAACCCTCCTCGACGATGGCCTGACCTACTCCGTCGACGTGTCGGTGGCCGACGCTGACGCGGATGCCGTGGCGAGGCTCGCGGCCACTGATCAGGCGGCGATCGTCGTTGTTGGGGGGTCCTGATGTCGGTCGTTGTGCTCACGTCGGCCACCGGATCCCCTGGCGTCACGACGACGGCACTGGGCTTGGCGCTCACCTGGCCGCGCCACGTGCTCTTGGCCGATTGCGATCGCGAGCCCGGCCAAGCCATCGGGGCGGGTTACTTGCGCGGCATGGATCAGGGCGGACGCGGGCTGATGTCCTTGGCCCAGATTCACCGTGAGGGCACAGCCCTGGCTCCGGAGATCTGGCGGCACACGCTGCCGCTGTCTGAGGACACGGACAAGCAGCGCCGGTTTCTCGCCGGGTTCTCCACCGCTGGATCCTCGCGCCTGTTCGAGCACGTATGGGGATCGTTAGGTGAGGCCTTTTCAGCTCTCGATGAGCGGGGCGTGGACGTCATCGTCGACGCAGGACGAATCTCGATGACCGGCCTACCGC
>DYZF01000145.1 GCA_020741375.1 Tessaracoccus flavescens | reverse complement strand
ATCACTGATGGGCCAGCCGCCAGCCCCCATTTCAGGGCCTTTGATCAGGGAACTCAGGTGCCCTTCAGGGTGAAACCCGATGGCCCTCTGAGCCCTGAGCGAACAGACTAGAGGCATGAACAAACAGCTCGACCTCACCTGGGTGGATCCCAGGTTTGACGCGTTGCAGCGTCACGACGAGAGCGGCCCCGGCACTGGACTGTCGCGGGCGATCGCCAGCCGGCTTGGCATTGATGTCAGCTTGGTGCGCGTCGTTTTTGTTCTTCTGGCGCTGAGCTCTGGCCTCGGCGCCGCGCTGTACCTCTGGGGCACTGCGCTCACGCCCAACTCCTCCGGCGCCCGCCCGATCGATTCCACGTTCCCAGGCTTCCGCGATTGGTCGCCGCGGACGCAGAAGGTGGCGGTCGTCGTCAGCTCGCTGGCGCTCGTCTTCCTGCTGGCCAACCTCACTCCCCTCCCGTGGGGCGCCGGCGTCATCATCCTGCTCCTGCTGTGGATGGGCGCGCACGGCAAGCTGTCGAGGTTCAAGCCCAACACCGTCGCCTCCCGCCCCGCCGTCGCCGCGTCCGATGAGGATCTCGTGGCACAGTGGCGACGCGAGATGGCCGCCGCGATCGGGCCGCATACCATGGCTGAACCGCTGCCAGTCGTCGACTTGTACATCCCGGCCGAGCCGCGAGCCGCACGGGTGCCGGCTGAGCGGCCCAAGTCGGCGTGGCTCGTCAGCCTCGCCATCATGGCCGCGGGCATCGCAGCAGGCTTCGGCACGCTGGTGGCGGCGGGCGTCGTCATCGTCGGCGCCGGGGCTGCGATGGCCACCGTCGCGCTGCTGACGCTGGTCTACGCGCTGGCGGTCCGCAGCCGTCGAATCCCCCGCCTCCTGATTCTCCTGTTGGCCGCCACGATGGTGCCTGCCGGGTGGCTGGCCACCCAGGCTGCCTCCACGGCCGCCGTCGTCGCATCGGAGGTTCCGGCCGGCAGCGTCATCGCCCACCGGGTCGTCGCCGACGAACGCACCATCGTCATCACCGAGGCAGACCTTGAGGGAATCAGCCAGATCAGGCTCGACGTCGTGGCATCCGACGTGACCGTCGAGCTCCCGGGCCGCCCCCGCTCGGTCATCGATTCGCAGCGGATGAGCAACGTCACCTACTCCCCCACGACGACCGATAGGCCCACGCTCGACGTCGAATTGGTGCTCAACGCCACGGCCTCCGACGTAGAGGTGAAGTACCCGTGAACAAGCATCCGCTCGACGTGACGGCCATCGCGGTAGCGCTCGGCGCCCTGGGTTTCGGGATCGTGCTGATCCTCTCCCCCATGCTCGACGCCCGCTTCGTCCAACCCATTCTTGCCGGCGTCCTAGCCGTCGCCGGCACGACGGCCCTCCTCGCCTCACGGCTGGGCCGCAAGACCAAGACCACCCCCATTGAAAGGAACCGTCCATGAACATCACCCGAAGCAACGACGGCATGATCGCCGGTGTCGCAGCTGGCCTCGCCCGCGCTCTCAACGTCGACGCCACCATCGTGCGTCTCGCGTTCGTCCTCATCACCTTGCTGGGCGGCAGCGGCGTCCTGCTCTACATCATCGCGTGGGTGATCATGCCCCGCGAGACTGGCGGCACCATCGCCGAGGAGCAGTTCCGCAAGGCCAAGACCTGGTACGACGATCGCAACGCTCCCAAGCCGCCGCAGTACTGACAACGCCCCCGCAATGGGAGCGTGATCTAAACGTTGGGCGCCGCCAGGAACTGATCCTGGCGGCGCCCCTCATGTGATTACTCCCACTCGATGGTGGCCGGCGGCTTGCTGGTGATGTCCAGCGCCACGCGTGTCACCTGAGCGCATTCATTGGTGATGCGGCTGGAGATCTTCTCGAGCACCTCGTAGGGCAGGCGGGCCCAGTCGGCCGTCATGGCGTCGTCGGAGACGACGGGGCGCAGCACGACGGGGTGGCCGTAGGTGCGGCCGTCGCCCTGAACGCCCACCGAGCGCACCTCGGCGAGGAGCACGACGGGGAACTGCCAGATGTCGCGTTCGAGCTTCGCCTCGGCGAGCTCTTCCCGGGCGATGGCATCGGCCTGCCGAAGGATGTCCAGACGCTCTTCCGTTACCTCACCGATGATGCGGATTCCCAGGCCGGGGCCGGGGAAGGGGTGACGCCACACCATGGCTTCGGGTAGCCCCAGTTGCTCGCCGACGGCGCGGACCTCGTCCTTGAACATCTGGCGCAGGGGCTCGATGAGCGTGAACTGCAGATCCTCGGGGAGCCCACCGACGTTGTGGTGGCTCTTGATGTTGGCGGTGCCTTCGCCGCCGCCGGACTCGACGACGTCGGGGTACAGCGTTCCTTGCACGAGGAAGTCGATGCCGCGCTCCCCCGCGAGCTGGCGGGCCTGCTCCTCGAAGGTGCGGATGAACTCGCGGCCGATGATCTTGCGCTTCTCTTCGGGGTCCGTGACGCCCGCGAGGGCGCCGAGGAACCGGTCCTTCTCGTCGGCGACGACGAGGTCGACGCCGGTGGCCGCGACGAAGTCGGTCTTGACCTGCTCTGCCTCCCCCTCGCGCAGCAAGCCGTGGTCGACGAAGACGCAGGTGAGCTGCTGACCGATCGCCCGCTGCACCAAGGCGGCGGCGACGGCGGAGTCGACGCCACCGGACAGCGCACAGAGCACACGGCGGTCGCCGACGCGGGCGCGGATCTCGTCGATCGCTTCGGTCACCATGTTCTCCGGCGTCCAGTCCGGGGTCAGGCCGGCGAGGTTGAAGAGGAAGTGCTCGATGACCTGCTGGCCCCACTGGGAGTGCAGCACCTCGGGGTGCCACTGAACGCCCGCAAGCCTGCGTTCCTGATCCTCGAACGCCGCAACCGGGGCGCCGGCAGTGCGGGCGAGGACTTGGAAGCCGCGAGGCGCGCGGCTGACGGAATCGCCGTGGCTCATCCACACGTTGAGGGTGTTGGGCAGGCTGCCCAGCAGGCATCCGCCATGGCTGATCGAGAGGGAGGTGCGGCCGTATTCGCGCTGGCCGGTGCGTGCGACGGTGCCACCAAGAGCCTGCGCCATGGCTTGGAAGCCGTAACAGATGCCGAGGACCGGAACGCCCGCATCGAAGATGCGCGGATCAACTTGAGGGGCGTCGTCGGCGTACACGGACGACGGGCCGCCGGAGAGAATGATGGCCGCGGGCTTCTTCGCGAGCAGCTCGTCGGCGTCGAGCTTGGAGCTGACGATCTCCGAGTACACGTTGGCCTCACGAACGCGGCGAGCGATGAGCTGCGCGTACTGGGCACCGAAGTCGACGACGAGGACTAGCTCGTGCTGGGAACTCATGGGGCGAGTCTATTGCTGAGGTGCCCCATGCCCATATTTGGGCCATTCCTGTGATCGTCCCAGGAAAGGAAAAATCTGCCGGCCGGGAATAAACCCCCTGGCAAACACTGTTGGGCGTGACATGAACATCTTCTCTGACGTCACGGCCCTCGTTGGTCGCACCCCCCTTGTGAAGCTGAACCGCATCGCCGGCGACAACGCTGAAGTGGTCGCCAAGCTCGAGTTCTACAACCCCGCCAACTCGGTCAAGGACCGCATCGGCGTGGCCATCGTCGACGCGGCGGAGGCCTCCGGCCAGCTGCAGCCCGGCGGCACCATCGTCGAAGGCACCTCAGGCAACACCGGCATCGCGCTGGCCATGGTGGGCGCAGCCCGCGGCTACAACGTCGTGCTGACGATGCCCGAGACCATGTCGCTCGAGCGTCGTGCCCTGCTGCGCGCCTACGGAGCGGAACTGGTGCTGACGCCCGGCCCCGCCGGCATGCGTGGCGCCGTCGAGAAGGCCGAAGAGATCGCCGCCGAGCGCGGCGGCATCCTCGCCCGTCAGTTCGCCAACGAGGCCAACGTCAAGATCCACCGCGCCACCACCGCTGAGGAGATCTGGGCGGACACGGACGGCAAGGTGGACATCTTCGTCGCGGGCATCGGCACCGGTGGCACCATCTCGGGCGTCGGCCAGGTGCTCAAGGAGCGCAACCCCGACGTCAAGATCGTTGCGGTCGAGCCCGAGGAGTCCGCGATCCTGTCGGGCAACCAGCCCGGCCCGCACAAGATTCAGGGCATCGGCGCCAACTTCATCCCGGAGATCCTCGACCGCGACGTGATCGACGAGGTGCTGCCGCGCAACATCAACCACGCCGTCGAGTACGCCCGCAAGGCTGCCACCGAGGAGGGCCTGCTCGTCGGCCTCTCCTCCGGCGCCGCCCTGTCGGCCGCCATTGAGGTGGCGAACCGTCCGGAGAACGCAGGCAAGCGCATCGTCGTCGTGCTGGCCTCCTACGGTGAGCGCTACCTCTCCACCGTGTTGTTCGAAGGTCTGCTCGACAACTGAGCCCCATCCTGAAGCCCGCCGCAGTTCGCTGTCGGCGGGCTTCGCCATTGGCAGGGGCTATCTGCGCGGCGCCTCGATCGCCAGCCGCTCGTCGAGGGTGGGCAGATAGTAGATCGCCAAGGAGTCCAGGATCCTCTTGGCGTGGTTGAGCGAGGCGACGCGCTCCCCCTCCGTCGTCGCTCCTGCCGCGAGCCGCGCCGCCTTTCCCGCGCGACGGGCACCGTCGCGGGCCTCCTCTGGGAGATGGCTGAAGCCGAGCCGTTCAGCGTTGGCCTGAGCTGTGTTGAAGGTCAGTTCAACCTCGCTGGCGAGCGCATCCACGTCATCGAGCGGCGTGTCGTCGCGGACGTCGTCGAAGGCTACGAGTGCGGCTTCAAAGGCCGCCGTCGCGGGAACGGCCGGATCGAACAGGGCCGATGATTCGATGCGGTAAGCGATGTCTTCGCGGCGCTCCAGATAGTCGGCTCGGATGGCCCCGACTCGCTCGAAGGCCAGTGCTCGACGATCCGCTCCGCGCGTGGGTGGCACCCACAATCTGCCCTGCTCGCGGGTCAGGGCATAGGCGTGGATGTTGTCCATCGTCAGGCCGAGCCGTTCTGGGGCGAGGAACGAGAGCCGTCCGCCTCGGAAAACCCTGCGCGCGCCCATGCCTGCGGCAGCCGCGCCCATGACGATCATCCACATGAAGGCGTAGGTGTCCAGCCACACAATCAAGCCGATGCCGGCCATAAGCACTGCCAGGGAGGCAGCCAAGCCAACAAGGTTGCGAGGAGCCCACAGGCCGTCCTCTTTCCACAAGACCGCCGGCAGAACAACGGCCCGCAACTCAGCGGTGCTTCCCGAGAACTCGTCGCGTGCCACCTTGCCCATGCCCGATGACTCTTTGACCTCCTTGGTGAACTGCTCCCCATCCGTCTTCTGGATCCGAACCTTGAGTTTCGACGATTCTTTGCGGACGTCGAAAACTATGGCTTCCTCGTCGGTGTAGAACAGCACTGCTCCTGGCTCGAAGTCGCCCCAGGTCGTCTCCGGATCGATTGCCTGCCACGTCTGGTACATCAGACGTTCCTCCGCCCCGGTAGTTGGGGCGCTCCGCGGCCGGTGATGGCCTTGCGTGCATCGGAGCCTGTCGGGAGGTAGTACAGCGCGAGGTCATCGAGGATGGCGACAGCCCGGCGCAGTGCTGTCTCACGCTCGGGCTCTGGCGCGGACTTGTCTGCCGCGACGACGGCAGCCTTCAACGCAGTGCGCGCCTTGGCTCGGGCAACCTCGGGCAGGTGGTCCATGCCAAGCCGTTCGGCATTGGCTTTGGCCGCGGTGAACGTAGCCCGAACTCGGTGCGCCAAGGCCCGCCGCTCGTCGGGGGTGGCCACGCCGTCGTTGTTGTCCCACTGAAGGAGCGCCAGAGTGAAGGCTTTGGATACAGGCTCCTGCGCATCGAAGAGCGCCGGGTTCTCGATGCGATACACGATGTCACTCAGCAGCTTGCCGTACTCCTCCTTGACGTCGTCGACGTCAAACTCCTCCTGCAGCGGTGGGAGTTCCAGTTCGGCGGCTTTCACCCTCTCACCGTGTTTCAGGGCTGCCCACTGGCGGTACCGCCGAGCCTTGTCCATCGCATCCGCGGCGATGACAAGCAGGGCCAAGCCCCCAGTCAAAATCACAAAGCGCACCCAGCCGATGGACTCCCAGAACAGCCCCGCAGCAGCCATCGCTCCTCCCAGAACGAAGGGGAGGATCATCATGACTGTCGCGACCGGCCGGTACACGCTGTCCACGCCCGCGTTGGGCAGCAAGAACGCCCGCAGTGGGCGGGATGCGGCCAGCGTGGCTGCCGCCTGCCGCAGGGACCTAGAGGCATGAACACCTTCAAGCTTGGGTGCTCGGCCGTCCTCGAGATGGGCGACGACCTTGAGCCGATCCCCGCTCCCCGTGACCCTCAACAGCGCACGGCCGGACTCGGTGTCCACCACCACCGTGCCGCGGGTGTCGCTGAGCGGGGCATCCAGATCGATCGGCACGTGCTCCATGCCCATCAACCTACCAACGGGCTCAGCGCAGGTCGCGGCGGGTGAACGCCACAGCGCCGGCAAGGGTCAAGACCCCGGCGGCCACCAGCAGACTGACGGGCTGCCACCACTCGATCCCGTGTTCGAGGGGCGGTCCGTAGAGGTAGGCGCGGAAGGGCGACCACCATCCCCACGGCTCCTTGCTCGCCGCCATCAGGAGCGTGTAGCCGAAGTAGGTGACGACGGCGACGCCGACAGTGCCCCACACGGCGACGCCGGGCTTCCCCGTCGCGCCGGAGAGCAGCAGCGCCAACCCCCCGAAGCACCAGCCGAGGCAGACCAACAGGACGCACGCAGCCACCAGATAGGCGAGGTTCACGTCGAGGCCACCCAGTTCGATGCCGGCCCAGAGGCCAAGGAACAGAACCGCCGCGATCACCACGACGGAGATGGCCGTGGCAGCCGCCGTCGTGCAATAAACGCGGCCGCGCGATTGCGGTTGGGCCAAGAGCCCGGCCAGTCGCCCGGCTCGCTCCTCACCGGCGATGCCAGCGGTCGCGGCGGCCGTCGCCACCAGGATGACCGCGATCGGCGCCATCATCCCCATGGTCTCAATGTGAAGGAATCCGGTGGCCGTGGTCATGTCACCGCCGCCAAACATGGCGACCATCGATTCGGGGAAGCTCTGCGCGAAGCCGGCCAGATCCTCCTCCATCGCCGCGTAGAGCGGCCCCATCGCGAGGCCCATGACCGGCCCCATGATGAGCGCCACGACGATGAGGAGCGTGCGCTGCGACGCCAACCGCAATCCCAGCAGCGACCCACCCCGGGTTGTCGGCCGCAGTAGCCGTGAAGAGCCGGGCAGGGCGCGAATCCGCTGAATCAGCGAGCCGCCTCCCTCGTGCAGCCTCAGCTCGCGGCGCACGAACGCGGCCACACCAAGGAGCAGCAGCACCAGCGCACCACCTACCAGGAGGCCCAGGTGGGCGCCGTCGATCCCATTGACCAGGGGCTTGGTGCCGTTGAACCAGGTCCACGGGATCCAATCGGCCGCGCCTTCACGCCACATGGGGAGCAGGCCGGCGCCCAGCCAGCCCAGCACCATCACGGCGGCGCCGGCGCCTGCCGCCAGAGCCTTGCGCCCCGTGGCGGCACCGACAGCGAACGCGAGGGAGCCGTGGAACAGGGCCGCTGCACCCAAGTGCGTCATCAGGGAGCCGAGCTTGGCGTCGCCGATGTCGATCCCCAAGACGACCGGCGCAATCACCGCTGCGCCCCACACCAGGGCGGTGGCGGCCACGATCAGCACCGCCATGGCCAGCGCCTTGCTGACGGCGAAGCTGACGCGCGAGACGGGCGCGCCCAGGGTGACGTGCAATGTGCGGTTGGCCTCCTCACCCGCGACGGCGTGGGCTCCGATCGCCACGGCCACGCCCACCAGCGCCATCGCGCCGATCGAGGCGAGCATCTCGTTGTAGGCCAGCACGCTCGCGTCGGCGTCGTCGGGGATGCCCATGATGCTGCGAACGGCATCGGGGAGGGCTTCGTAGATGCTCAGGTCGATGTCCTGATAGACGACGAGGCCGAGCACCAGCATCGCGGAGACGGCGGCGGCCGCGATGGCCAAGCCGCGCCATCCGTCAATCAGTCCGCGGCGGACCACGGCGAGGCTCACGATTCGT
>DYZF01000144.1 GCA_020741375.1 Tessaracoccus flavescens | reverse complement strand
CGCGCTGCACTTCCGTCGTCGGATGCTGCCTGCGGCCCGCATCCGCGCCGGCGAGATGGCGCAGAGCGGAGCGCTCTTCCCGTGGCGCACGATCAACGGCGAGGAGGCCTCGGCCTACTACGCCGCGGGCACCGCGCAGTATCACATCGACGCCGACGTGGCCTACGCCTTCACCAAGTACCGCAACCTGACCGGCGACACGCAGTTCATGTACCGCGACGGGGCGCCCGTGATGGTGGAGACCGCCCGGATGTGGGCCGATCTCGGCTTCTGGCGCACGGAGGCCGACGGCGCGGAGCGATTCCACATCCACGGCGTGACCGGCCCCGACGAGTACACGGCCGTGGTGAACAACAACTTCTTCACCAACGTGATGGCGCGGGCCAATCTTCGCAACGCCGCCGCGCTCGTGCGTGAGATGCAGGCGGAGGCCCCAGACAGCTATCAGCGGCTGGTCGATTCGCTCCATCTGGAGGAGTCCGAGGTGGAGGGGTGGGAGCGTTGTGCCGACGGGATGATGATCCTGTTCGACGAGACCTTCGGCATCCACCCGCAGGACGAGAAGTTCCTTCAATCGGAGCTCTGGGACCTCGAGAACACCCCCGACGACAAGCGCCCGCTGCTGCTCAACTACCACCCGTTGGTGATCTACCGCTTTCAGGTGCTGAAGCAGGCCGACGCCGTCTTGGCGCTCTTCCTGCAGGGCGACGAGTTCAGCGCCGCCGAGAAGCGGGCCGATTTCGAGTACTACGACCCGATCACTACCGGCGACTCCACGTTGTCGGGGGTGGTGCAGTCGGTCATGGCCTCCGAGATCGGCTACCACCAGATGGCCATGCAGTACTTCCTCAGCGGCCTGTACGTCGATCTGGCCGACCTCCACTCCAATGCGCGCGACGGCGTGCACATCGCCTCGGCGGGCGGTGTGTGGAACGCGCTCATCTACGGCTTCGCGGGGCTGCGCGATCACCACGGCGACATCACGTTCGACCCGCGACTGCCCGACGACTGGCCGTCCATGACCTTCCCGCTGCGCGTCCGTGATTCCCGGCTGCGGGTACGGCTCACCGCCGACAGCATCGGTTTCGAGGTGGAGGAAGGCGATCCGGTGGAGGTGAGCGTCCGCGGTGATCGCGTCGAGGTTCGCCTCGATGCGCCGGTGAGTGTCGCCCTCGACGGCCAAGGCCCGCGGCTGCCGAGCCTTCAGGGAAGCCACCCGATCGTCGGCGTCCGGCGCCACGATGGCTCGGTGGTGCAGGCCATCGTGCCCGAAGCGGCTCCATGGGAGATGGGAGAGGGCCTATGAGCGTCGAACTGACGGGCTCGCTGCAGGAATCGTTCGAGTCGGCCATCACCCCCACCGGTCTGGAGCTCATCGGTGAGGGTCGGCTGCGGCGGCTCGCCGTCGAGTTCGGCGACGGATGGGGCCACCCTGTGCCCTCGCAGGACGCCGTCGGGGCAGATCTTGAGCACGAACTCGGCGTGGTAGCGCAGATCCGCGTACGGAGCGGGCAGCGCATGCGCCTCGAGGTGACGCTGGAATCGATCGTCGACGACATGGTGACGGTACCCAGCCCCGTGTTGCGGGCGGACGGTCCGCGACCGGGGATCTGGTGGGCCGCGGGTGCCTCCGCCGAGGTGGCCCTGCCCTCGAGCGAGGGGCCAGGTCATCTTGAGCAACGGCGCGGATTGGCCAGCCCCGGCGCCGACGGCCAGTCAGCGCATCTGTGGGAGCCCGACGTGGTGCTCCGCCCGCGGCAGTTGGTGTCGTCGGCCTGGACGTATCAGGCGCACGGGGGCGACCTGCTGGACCTCCCGGCCGAGCCGACGTGGCTGCCGTGGAGCCGCTACGTCACCGTCGGCGACGAGGTGGAGTTCAGTGCGCCCGACGGCAATGTCATGGCAGGCGACGACGTCACGATCCACGAGACCGACGGCGAGTTTCTCCTGACGCCCCCTGCCGGGCTCAGCAGCGTCTACGTCTGGGGGGCAGGTGGGCGAACCGAGGTGGAGATCGGGGCGGCGTATCCGCTCGACGCGATCCGTGAGGACGCGCTGCAGCGCTACGTGGATTTCACCGACGACCACTGGTGCTACCTCGCCGCGAGGCAGGCCGTCGACGGCTGGAGCGGCGATGAACTGGTCGACCGGCTCGACCGATCGCTGGGTGAGCTGCTGGAGCGGCCGACGGCGTGGGCTGCGTGCGCCGCCCATCTGGCCACGGGCATCGGCCTCCCCTTGGAGACCGAAGCCCGAGATGCCGCGACCGCGGTCCTGGCCAACCCCACCGCCTACGACGTCATCCTTCTGGCCGTCCACGGCCTCGCCCCCGTGGACCTGCTGGGCGGGGGATGGCCCGTCGGCGACTTCGAGCAGATCGGCCTTGACGCGATCGCGGCGGTTGAGTACGGCCGGATCACCACCTCAGACAACCCGCCCCGCGGCAGAGAGGTGGCCATTGCCAAGCTCTTCGCCGCGGGGCTGGGGGAGTCTGAGCGAGGGTTACGCGCCGCGGCCTACGCTCAGGCGGCTGAGAACCGGCTCCTCTGCGCCCTGTCCATGACGCCGCTGCTCAAGGACGTGGCCTGGCTTTCGCTGTAGCAGTCGCATGGCGTTGACGATCACGATCAGCACCGACGCCTCGTGCACGAGCATGCCGATGGCCATCGTCACGCCGCCGAGCAGCACGCCCAGAAGCAGGAGGCCGACGGTCAGCAGCGCCAGCCAGATGTTCTGCCGCATCACGCGGGCGGTGCGCTTGGCCAAGCCGATCGCGTGCGGAACGAGTTGCAGACGGCTCGTCATCAGCGCGATGTCAGCAGTCTCGACGGCGAGCGGCGAGCCCGCTGCGCCCATCGCGATCCCGACGTCGGCCAGCGCGAGCGCCGGGGCGTCGTTGACGCCGTCGCCGACCATCGCGACGGTGTGACCCGCGGCCTGCAGTTCGCGCACCGCGTCGAGCTTGTCCTCGGGGAGGAGGCTGGGGCGGACGTCGTCGATACCCACCTGGGCGGCGATCGCCGACGCGACGCCTGGCGCGTCCCCCGTCAGCATGATCACGCGGCGCACACCGGCCGACTTCAGGCTCGCGACGAGGGTGGCGGC
The DNA here is from genome assembly GCA_020741375.1 of Tessaracoccus flavescens. Lineage (GTDB taxonomy): Bacteria > Actinomycetota > Actinomycetes > Propionibacteriales > Propionibacteriaceae > Arachnia > Arachnia flavescens_A. The sequence goes on along the minus strand of DYZF01000144.1, from coordinate 2,753 downwards.
GTCCGGGCGGATCTGGTCGGCCACGGCGATCGCTCCGATGGGCGTGCCGTCGAGCGCGACGAGCAGCGGGGTCTTGCCCTGGGCGGAGAGTTTGTCCGCGGCCATCTCAGCGGCCGTCGAGGTAGCCCCGAGCCCGGCCAGCAGAGCCACGTTGCCGACGGCGATCTCGCGCCCGGCGATGCGGGCGATCACGCCCTGCCCAGGAACCGTGTCAACCTGATCCGGCACGGCTGGAACGCTCAGGCCACGGGCTGCTGCCGCGGCGATCACGGGGGCGGCGAGCGGGTGGTTGGAGCCGGCCTCCGCCTTGGCGGCCCATCCGAGCACCTCGTCGGCGCTCCAGTCGCCGAAGCTCTGGACGTCGGTCAGTTCCGGGTGACCCTGCGTGATGGTGCCGGTCTTGTCGAGGGCGACGACGTCGATCTTCGCCGCGGTCTCCAGGAATTCGCCGCCCTTGATCAGGACACCGTCGCGGGCCGCGCGCCCGATGCCGGCCACCAGCGCAACGGGCACGGAGATCACGAGGGCGCCGGGGCAGCCGATGACCAGCAGGGTGAGGGCGAGGCGCACGTCGCGGGTGATGAGCCCGGCCACGAGGGCCAAGATGATGATGCCGGGGGTGTACCACTTGGAGAAGCGCTCCATGAACTGCTGGGTGCGCGCCTTCGATTCCTGCGCCTCTTCCACGCGGTGGATGATGCGGGCCAGCGTCGTATCGGCCCCGACGCCGGTGGTGGTGACGGTGAGGAAGCCGTCGCCGACGATGGTGCCGGCGAACACCCGGTCGCCGGGACCCTTCTCCACGGGGATCGATTCGCCCGTGATGGAGGCCTCCTCAACGGCGGCGCGTCCGTCCAGAACTTCGCCGTCGACGGCGATCTTGCCGCCGTGCTTGACCACGACGGTCTCGCCCACGAGAACCTCATGGGCGGGCACCTCCACCTGCTGCCCGTCGCGGATGACGGTGGCCGTTGTGGGAGCCAGATCGATGAGGCCGGCGAGTGCGGAACGGGTCTTCGACAAGGTGGCATCTTCGAGCGCATGACCGACGGCGAACAGGAAGGTGACCGCTGCCGCCTCCCAGTACTCGCCGATGATGAGGGCGCCGATCATGGCCACACTCACCAGCAGGTCGATCCCGATCGTGCGAACCCGCAGAGCGCGGTAGGCGCCGCGGAGGACGGGCACGCCGGCCACGAGCGACGCGGCGATCATGAGCGGGTCGGCCGTCACTGGTGCCACCTGGGCACCGATGAGGGAGGCGATGATCAGGGCGCCGGAGATGGCGGGGATCGTCCAGCGGTGAGTGCGGGCCATGAGAGTTGTGTCCTTTCGAGGTTGGGGTGATCAGAATGAGGAGGGGCGGGCGGTGTAGCCGGCCTTCTTGACGGCGGCGACCAACTCGTCCACGGTGGTGCGCTCGGCGTCGTGGTCGACCTCGATGCGGGAGGTGGCGAAGTGGACCTTGGAATCCGTCACGCCGGGCAGGGCGTCGAGCGACTTCTCGATCTTGGAGACGCAGGAGGGGCAGGTGAAGCCGTCGGCACGGAGCAGGGTGTGGGTGGTGGTGGACATGGTGTTCTTCCTTTCTGTGGCGCGGGATGCGCCGATGAGTAGAAAGTACGAAGAATCTGGGATAAGTTCCTTGATGTAGATCAAGTTCGTAAAGGATGTCCATGGCTGAGCACGACACGTGTGTGGCGGCGGTGCCGATCTTCCGCGGATTGAGCCACGAGCAGCAGCTGGAGGTGGCGAGCTTCGCTAAGCCGGTGCGCGCCGAGAAGGGCGCCCTCCTGCAGGAACCGGGCTCCAAGAACTCGCGCCTCATGGTGGTGCACTCCGGGCGGATCCGCCTCGTGCACGCATTGGCCAACGGCCGAGAACAATTGGTTCGGGTGGTGGAGCCGGGGGATTCGATGGGGGAGGCCGGTTTTCTGTTGGGGCAGCGGCCCGAGCACTTCGCTTATGCCGACGGCGACGTGACGCTGTGCACCTTCGAGCATCAGGATCTCGGCAAGCTGGTGGCCACCTACCCGGGGATTGCGCTGCGCATGTTGCAGGTGTCGACGCAGCGGCTCCAGTCCGCCGAGCGGATGCTCGCCGCCTTCAGCAGCACCGATGTGGGCACCCGTGTGGCCGCCTATCTGATGGACCTGCCGTCCAGCCGTGTCGACGGCGTCATCCACGTCCGGCTGCCCATGGCGAAGAAGGACATCGCGTCGTATCTCGGCACCACCCCGGAGACGCTGAGCCGAACACTCGCGTCGTTCGCCGCCGAAGGGCTGATCGCAACCTCCGGCCGCCGCGACGTGGCCATCCTTGACCCGGCACGCCTCTCAGACCGGAGCATGCCCTAGGCGGTAGGGTCGGTGCCTGAGATGAATGAGCACGTCAAGCCCAATATCGTCCTCATCTGCGTAGACCAGATGCGGGGCGACACCATGAGCGGGGCCGGCCACCCCGTCGTGCGGACCCCCCTGGATTGATTCGCTGGCCAGCGGCGGCACCACCTTCGAACACGCCTATTCCGCGACCCCCACCTGCGTGCCCGCGCGGGTGGGTCTGTTCACGGGCATGTCGCAGGAGCAGCATGGCCGCCTCGGCTACGCCGAAGGGGTGCCGTTCCCGGAGTTGTATCCCGTGACGATGCAGGGCTGCCTGCGCGACGCCGGCTACCAGACCCAGGCGATCGGAAAGATGCACGTCTACCCGGAGCGCGCCCGCTGCGGCTTCGACGACGTCAAGCTGCACGA
>DYZF01000143.1 GCA_020741375.1 Tessaracoccus flavescens | reverse complement strand
GACGGCGGGCGCGCCCCAACGGTTCAACCAACGGGTGCCTGTCGCGTAATGCTTGGACTCCAGCAGGTGCCGGTACCGCGTCATGCTCGCGCCCTTGGTGATGCCCCGCCCCAGCCAATACGTTCCGTTGGCCCGTGCGAACACGATGCAGAACATGGCGAACACCACGATGGCGAAGGGAGCTTCCCAAGTGGTGGGGTTGAACACGCTGCTCAGTGTATCGCTACGGGAGAAGGGCTCCCGCCGCGAGAATGACCGGCACGCACAGCACCGTCGACCACATGGTGGTGGATTGCACGAGCCGCAGCCCGACGCCGTAGCGCAGGGCGTGCACGAAGACCACTTGGGCCGTGGGCAGCCCGGCGAGGATCACGGCTGCCTTCAAACCGATGCCGGTGAGCCCGAGCAGCAGCCCGACCGCCAGTGCGACAGCCGGCACCACAACCGTCTTCGCCACGATCGCCGCCCGCTGCTGCGCAGACATGGCCCGCAGGCTCGGCAGCGGTGAGGTCACCAGCGACATGCCGAACGCGAGCAGCATGGCGGGGATCGCGAGGTTGGCGAACAACTGCAGCGGCTCCCAGATGAGCGCCGGTGGCCGCCAGTTGGTCAGGTTCAGCACGACTCCGGCGACGCCACCCAGCACCAGCGGGTGCGTGGCGAAGGTGCGCACCACCGACTTGCCGGCGGCCGAGGATTCCAGCATGGCGACGGCGCTCGGCTGGAGGACGATGACCTGGAGCAGCATCGCGGGCGCGGCCCAGGCGGGATCGCCCAACATGAAGGCGCTGATGGGGATGCCGAGGTTGCCGGCGTTGACGTAGCTGGTGGCCAGATAGCCCACGACGGCGTCGCCGCGGGTGGCGCCCCAGCGACGGCTGCTCAGCCAGGCGAAGACCAGCCCCACCGAGATGCACGCGACCCCGAAGGCCACCACGTGCCACCCGAACAACAGGTCCAAGCGGGCTCCGGCCACGGCGATCAGCACGAGCGCCGGCTGGCCCACGAAAAAGGCCACGTCGCTCAGCGCCTTCTGCGCGGTGGGTGCCACGAGCTTCCGCCGAGCCAAGAGATAGCCGGCGGCGATCACGATCGCGATCGTGGCGAAGCCCTGTAACGCCGAAACCATGACTGGAACTCTATGCCTCCCATGCGTGTACTAGGTTGAAGGTGGAGGTTGACGCTTGACCGACTATCTGAACTTCGATTTCGACGCCACCCAACGAGACGCCTGGAGTGAATTCACCGTGCGGCTCGACGAGGTGCTCTCCGTCATGGACGCGTCGGCAGACCTCACCATTTCTGTCGACACGATCATCGGCGGGGGCACGAGCCCATCGCTGCATTTCGCCGTCGACGACGCCGATGTCATCTCCGTGTCGGTGACGGGCGGTCAGGCGGGCGGGGCCGTCACCGCCGAGGAGGCGCAGCGGCTCGCCGACCTTGGATGGACCGCACCCTCGGATGGCGGGCAGTTCGTCGCGACGGGGCACCAGGAGGATTCGGCGTCGATGGCGCAGCTCGCCACGGCGACGCTGACGCAGGTGTTCGGCGTCGTGCACCCGGTGTTCCTCGAGCCTTCGGAGCTGGCGGAGATCCTCAAGGGGGAAACGGACTGGACGCCGCTGACTCCGCGCTCGCTCACGCGCGAAGAGCGGTCGATCATGCCGGGCAGCCGCTTGGAGCTCGACCAACTGGTCGACGAGGAACTGCGGCGGGTCTTCGGTCATCCGCCTCTGCGCAATGAGCAGGGCGACGTGGCCATCCGGGTGGGCTCCACCATGGTGTTCCTGCGGTCCTCGGTGGACGGGGCCGAGCTGGTCCTGTTCTCGCCGCTGGTCCACGAGGTGGCCGGGCGCTCGCGGGCGTGCGAGGTGCTCAACGACATCAACGTCGAGAGCCGCTACGGACGCTTCGCGCTCCACCGCGACCGCGTCTACGTCCAGCTGTCCGTGCCCGCGATGCCGTTCGTGCCGGCGCACTTGCGGCAGGCGTTGAAGTCGCTGAGTCAGATCGCGGACGGGATCGACGACGAACTGGCGTCGCGCCTCGGCGGCCGCACCACGTTCTGACAACCCTGATGTCCCGCACCCACCGGCCCGACGCCAGTATGGTGGTCCTATGACGACCGAATCGGATCCGGTGACCTACTTCTCGCGGCTCGAGCCCGAGGAATGCTGGGCGCTCCTGTCCGAAGCCCAAGTGGGGCGCATCGCGTGGCACGACGGCGCAGGGATCTCCGTCGTCCCGGTGAACTTCAGGGTGTACGACGGCACGGTCGTTTTCCACACGTCCGCCACCTCGACGCTCGCGCGGCTGGTGGACGGTCACGATGTGTCGTTCCAAGTTGAAGACATCGATCACGAGACCGCGGTGGGCTGGTCCGTGCTGATCCGGGGCCGTTCCGCCGCGGCAGACGAGTCCATCCCGTCCGTCAGCTGGCTCGCCGGCGATCGGCCCGTGGGAATCGCCGTCGAGTCCACCCGGATCGATGGTCGAGTTGTATCCGGAACCAAGCAAGCCAGGAGCTGACATGGCAGTCAAGGAAAACCCCCTCATCGTCGTTGGTGTTGACGGGAGCGATGACGGACTGCGCGCTGTTCGGTTCGGTGCCAACGTCGTTCGTCGCTTCGGCGGCGAGTTGATGCTGGTCAACGCCGTCGACGACACGCTCATGGCCGGCGCGTGGGGTGTGGTTTACGACCCGGAGGTGCTGCAGTCGGCCGGCTTGAGCGCCAACGACGAAGCCAAGGCGCTCGCGCTCGAACTCGGCCTGCCCGAGGACCAGATCAAGACCGAGGTGGTCATGGGGTCGCCCGGCGGGGTCATGTCGCGGCTGAGCGAGGTTGCCGATCTCCTCGTCGTGGGTCGCCGCGCGGCCAGCGGCTTGGAGCGCATGTTCGTCGGCTCCACATCGGTGGCCGTGGTGGCCAACGCCGAATGTCCGGTCGTGGTGATCTCGGCTGCCGCACACCCCGGCAGGGTGGGGGAGAAGGGCGTTGTGGGCGTCGGCCTGCAGACGCACCCCGGTTCAGACCAGACGCTGACCGCGGGCTTCGAGCAGGCGCAGCGGCTGGGCGTCCGCCTCGAGATACTGCACGTGGTGCAGCCGCCCGTCGGGCTCTTCGCCCGCCGCCTCACCCCGGCCCAGCTCGAGGAGCAGGTGGTCTTCGCCAAGGGCGGTATCGAGGCGATCGCCACCACGGTGGCCGAGAAGTTCCCCGGCGTCGAGTACACCGTCGACGTGACGGTCGACAGCCCCATCAACGAGCTGGTCAGCCGTAGCGCCGGTTACGACATGCTGGTGGTCGGCGTCGGTGATTCCAGCATTCCCGGCTTCAGCCTGGGCGGCTTGATGCGCGGGCTCATGGCACACGCAGAGTGCCCGCTGTATATCGCTCGATGACGGGGACCGTCCCGGACATTCGCATCGACCAGTCGCTCCCGATTGCGGCTGAGGCGGTCCACATCGCCCAGTTGATCCGCGACCACCAGGTGGTTGTCGTCGCCGGTGAAACGGGCTCGGGCAAAACCACCCAGCTTCCGAAGATCTGCCTGATGGCAGGGCGCGAACGGATCGCCCACACCCAGCCGCGGCGGATCGCGGCCCGCACCGTCGCCCAGCGCATCGCCACCGAATGCGGCGTGGAGCTGGGGGAGTTCGTCGGGTATCAGGTCCGGTTCACGCGACGCGTGACGGCGCAGACGCGGATCAAGGTGATGACCGACGGCATCCTGCTGTCCGAGCTGACCCATGACCGGATGCTGAGCAAGTACGACACGATCATCATCGACGAGGCGCATGAACGAAGCCTCAACATCGACTTCCTGCTGGGATACCTCAAGCAGCTGCTGGCCAAGCGGCCGGACCTGCGCGTCGTGGTGACGTCTGCCACCATCGACACCGCGCGCTTCTCGGAACACTTCGACGGCGCCCCCATCGTCGAAGTATCGGGCCGTACTTACCCGGTGGACATCGTCTACCAGCCGCTCAACGACGATCAGGACGAGATCGACGGCATCGCTGCGGCCGTGGAGGACATCGTCACCACCAGCGCCACCGGCGACATCTTGGTGTTCCTGAGCGGCGAGCGTGAGATCCGCGACGCGGCCGAGGCGATCGAGGGACTGAAGACGGGCCTCGAGGTGCTCCCGCTGTTCGCCCGGCTCTCCGCCACCGACCAGCAGCGCGTGTTCGCGCCGTCGTCGCGGAGGCGCGTGGTGCTCGCCACCAACGTGGCCGAGACGTCGATCACCGTGCCAGGCATCCGCTACGTCATCGACACCGGCACGGCCCGTATCTCCCGCTACTCGGCCCGCACCAAGGTGCAGCGGCTCCCGATCGAGCCCGTCTCGCAGGCGTCCGCCAACCAGCGCGCCGGCCGATGTGGGCGCGTCGGCCCCGGCACCGCCATCCGTCTCTACAGCGAGGAGGACTTCCTCGCGCGGCCCCTGTACTCAGATCCCGAGATCCTGCGCACCAACCTCGCCACCGTGATCCTGCTGATGGCGCAGGCCGGGCTCGGCGACGTGGAGGCCTTCCCGTTCGTCGAGGCCCCCGTCGTGTCGCAGATCAACGATGGCATCCGCGTCCTCAGCGAGCTGGGCGCCATTCATCCGCGGAAGCGGCACGACCACCTTCGGCTCACCCGCACCGGCCGGATGCTCGCACGCATGCCGGTGGATCCCCGTCTCGGGCGCATGCTCATCGAGGGTCATCGGCGGCGCACTTTGGCCACCGTGCTGGTGCTGGTGGCCGGGCTCACCGTGCCCGACGTTCGCGAACGGCCGGCCGAGTTCCAAGCGCAGGCCGACCAGTCGCACCGTCGGTTCTGGGGCACTGCGGACGACGCCGCGGCGCCCGCTACGGCCGAGCCGCTGCGCCACACGGCCCACACCGGCACCCGCAAGGACACCCAGACCAAGCCTTCGCTGGAGGGCGGCGACTTCGAGGTGCTGCTCAACATCTGGATGTACCTGCGGCGACGCCGTCGCGAACTTAGCGGCAACGCGTTTCGTCGGATGTGCCGGGAGGAATACCTCTCGTTCATCCGCTTCCGCGAGTGGGAAGATCTGGTCAGCCAGCTGAAGGAGGCGTGCAAGGAGCTTGAGCTCGATGCCTCGACGCAGGGCTCCATGAGCGACGTGCTCACCAGCATCCTCACCGGCCTGCTCTCCAACGTCGGATTGGCGGAGACGGAGAAGTCGAAGCCCGCGCCCGGGAAACGACGCCCACTCACCGAATACACCGGCGCCCGCGGCGCGCGATTCGCCATCCAACCCGGCTCGTCGCTGGCGAAGGCGACACCGCCGCTGGTCATGGCCTTCGAGCTGGTGGAGACGTCGCGGCTGTGGGCGCGCACGGTCGCAGCCATCAAGCCGGAATGGGTGGAGCAGGTGGCCGGGCACGTCATCACCCGCACCGTGTCCGAGCCCCGATGGTCCGCACGGAGCGCCACCGTCGTCGCCAGCGAACGGCTCACCCTGTTCGGCGTGCCGCTGGTGGCAGGGAGGCGTACCAACTTCGCGGCCGACCACCCCGTCGAGGCGCGCGACATCTTCATCCGAAGCGCGCTCGTGGAGGGTGATTGGGAGACGCGGCAGAAAGTGGTCGCGGCCAACCGCAGGATCCTCGCCGAGGCCACCACTCTCACCGATCGCATGCGCCGGCCAGACCTGCTCATCTCCGACGATGCCCTGTACCGGTTCTACGACGCGCGGCTCCCGGACACGGTCGTCTCCGGTGCCACCTTCGACAAGTGGGCGCGCGGCCTCGCCCCCGACGAGCTGCCTCTGCTCACCCTCGACGACGCCGTCATGGACGCCACTCAGCTCAGGCCGAGCGACTTCCCGGACCGGTGGACGTTCGGCGAGCACAAACTGCCCGTCAGCTACGTCTTCAACCCAGGCGCCGGAAGCGACGGCGTCACCGTCACGGTGCGGCTCGAACTCTTGGGCCAGACCGATCCCGACGCGTTCACGTGGCAGGTGCCGGGTCTGCGCCGAGAGCTGGCCACGGAACTGATCCGGACGCTGCCCAAGGCTGTGCGCACCAGCTTCGTTCCCGCACCAGACTTCGCCGCCAAGGCCTTGGCGTGGTTGGAGGAGCGGGGAGTCGAAGATGGATCCTTTCCACAGGCTCTGGGGCGAGCCCTGACCGCCCTCACCGGGACCGTCGTCGACCCAAGCGCGTGGCGCCCGGAGGCCCTCGGCTCACACCTGCGCCCCACGTTCGTCGTCGTGGACAACGGACGCGAGGTGGCCCGGGGCACCGACCTAGCCGAACTCAAGCAGCGCCTCTCGCCCAAGGTGGCCGAGAAACTCACCAAGTCCGCCGGCGACCGCGCCACCACCGGACAG
>DYZF01000142.1 GCA_020741375.1 Tessaracoccus flavescens | reverse complement strand
TACCAACCCAGAGTCCAACCAGACGACCGTGGTGCAGGCAGACCCCAGCAACCCCAACTGGGCGCCTGTGGCGGAGGCCGCTTCCAAGGCTGTAGTGGCTATTCAGGTGCAGGGCGTCGACGGCGCGGCGGGTCAGGGATCCGGCGTGGTCATCGATTCCCAGGGCCACATCGTCACGAACAACCACGTCATCTCCGGGTCGGGTCGCGGCGCGCAACTGATCGTCAACCTCGGCACCGTGTCCTACCCGGCCAGCGTCGTCGGCACCGATCCGACGACCGACCTGGCGGTCATCAAGCTGGACACCGTGCCCGACGATCTCGCGACCATGGGCTACGGGGATTCGACGAAGGTGGTTGTGGGCGACGAGGTGATGGCGATCGGCAACCCGCTGGGGCTCTCCGACACGGTCACCACCGGCATCGTCTCCGCGTTGAACCGACCCGTCACCACCAGGGCGGTCACCGGCAACAACGTCTCCACCACCGACGACGTCGTCGTCACCGCCGCGATTCAGACCAACGCGGCCATCAACCCCGGCAACTCCGGCGGCGCGCTGGTCAACACGGCCGGCGAGCTGATCGGCATCACATCGTCGATCGCAACGCTGCCGACGCAGGGCGGATCGCAGGCCGGCAACATCGGCATCGGCTTCGCCATCGCCTCAGACCAGGTGCAGTACGTGGTCGAGCAGTTGATCGCAACGGGCGAGGCGCAGCATCCGCAGCTCGGCGTGACCGCGCGCGACGTGCAGCAGACGGGCCAGATGGGCGCGGTCGTCGCCAGCGTCACCGACGGCAGCGCCGCGGCTACGGCCGGGTTCGCGGTGGGCGATCTGATCACCGCCGTCGACGGCGCTCCCGTCACCTCGACGCAGCAACTGGTGGCGCTCGTGCGGGCCGGCCGCGTGGGCGAGGACATGAAGATCACCGTCGTACGCGACGGCGAAACGACCGAGCTCACCGTCAAGCCGACGGCGGCGCCCCGCTGACCTCGACCGCAGGTTCGGGCCCGGCCGGGCACGGACACCACTGACCCGCGTTTGCCCTTCCGCGCGCGGAGTTGTACAACGGCCTCATGGCCGACGATTCCCGCCGCGAGGCGCCGCACCACACCCCCGCTGAGTCTTGGCGCTCGGCGCAGGTGGCCGCTGCGCATCGCATGGTGGGGCTCCGCGAGCTGATCCCACGTCCCCGCGACTACCGCGGACTGGGGAAGACGTGGCCGAAGGACCTCATCGCCGGCCTCACCGTCGGGGTGGTGGCGCTGCCGCTGGCGCTCGGCTTCGGTGTCGCCTCCGGCGCGGGCGCCGCGGCCGGCATGGTCACCGCGGTGATCGCCGGCATCGTCGCCGCCGTCTTCGGCGGCTCCCACCTCCAAGTGTCCGGCCCCACCGGTGCGATGACCGTCGTGCTGTTGCCCGTCATCGCGCAGCACGGGATCGCGGCCGTGCCGCTGCTGGCGATCATGGCCGGCGCCATCGTGGTGCTGAGCGCGGTGGCGGGCCTCGGCCGCGCCGTCGATCTCATCCCGGTGCCCGTGGTTGAGGGCTTCACGATGGGCATCGGCGTGATCATCGCCATCCAACAAGTGCCCCTGCTGCTGGGCGCGCCCGCCGTCAAACACGAATCGACGGTGGTCTCCTCGTGGCGGACGGCGCTGGCGGCCGACTGGTCGAGGGCGTGGGCGCCGCTGCTGATCGCCGGGCTCGTCCTCGTGATCGCTACCGTCCTGACCCGTTACGCGAAGCGCTGGCCGGCCGCGCTCATCGCCATCGTCGTGGCCACGCTCGTGGTGGAAGCCACCGGCCTGGACGTGGACCGGATCGGCGCGCTCCCCTCCGGCCTGCCCGGACCGGCGCTGCCGGACATGTCGTGGGGCCTGCTCCAACAGCTCGCCCCCGCCGCTCTCGCGATCGCCGCCCTCGCGGCGCTGGAATCACTCCTGTCGGCGCGCGTCGCCGACGGCATGGCCCCGCACATCCCACGCACCAAGCCCAACCGGGAACTCTTCGGACAGGGGCTGGCCAACATCGCGTCGGGCTTCTTCGGCGGCCTGCCCGCCACCGGCGCCATCGCCCGCACGGCCGTCAACGTCCGCAGCGGCGGCCGCACTCGTCTGGCCGCCATCAGCCACGCCGTCTTCCTGCTCATCGTGATGATGCTGCTGGCGCCCGTCGTCTCGCGCATCCCCCTGGCCGCCCTCGCGGGCGTGCTCGTCGCCACCGCCAGCCGCATGATCAACATCGGCCTCGCAGGCAGCCTTCTGCGATCCACCCGGGCAGACCGCAACACCTTCCTACTCACCGTCATCTGCACCGTCGCCCTCGACCTCATCGCCGCCGTCCTGCTCGGCGTGCTGATGGCGGGCGTGATGAGCATTCGGCACATGGCGTCCTACACCGTCGTCCGCCGGCAGAGCCTGCCCGCCGACACCCAGCACGGCCTCGTCGACATCCCCGAGGACGCCGAATGGCTGCGCCCCCGCCTGGGGCTGGTCCGCGTCGACGGCGCGCTGTTCTACGCCAATGCCCGTCGCTTCATCCGCGAGGTGACCGCCAAGAAGACCGACGCCGTCATCATCCGCTGCCACCGCCTCCAGGTGATGGACGCGTCGGGCACGTTCGCGCTGAAGGAGGCCGTGGAGGAGCTCGAGCGCCGCGGCCAGGTGGTGATCGTGCAAGGCATGACCGATTCGCAGCTGCGCACCGCCACCGTGCTGGGCGCGATCCGCCCCGAGCAGCACGTGCCTCAGCTTCGCGACGCGATCGACGCGGCTCGGCAGGCCCTAACCCCGCTAGCCTGATCCCCATGGAGATTCGAGTCACGCTGACCTCGACCGGCCCCATCCCGGAGGCGCTGGTGGCGCTCGTACCGCCCACCGATCAGGTGCTGAGCGACGAGACGCTGTACGGCCAGCGGCTGAACTTCTTCACCACCCACGACGATCCCGAAGCCCTGCGGCAGGCGCTGCGCGCTGTGGCGGGCACGGTCGCCGTCGGCGTGGTTGCGGGTCCGCTGGCGAAGTATCCGGCGAAGCTGCTGCTCATGGACGTCGATTCGACGCTCACCACCACCGAGGCCATCGACCTGCTCGCCGACCACGCCGGCGTCGGGCCCGAGGTGGCCGCCATCACGGAACGCGCGATGCGCGGTGAGCTCGATTTCGCCGCCTCACTCAACGAGCGCGTCTCCACCCTCAAGGGGCTTCCGGTCAGCGTCTTCCACGAAGTGGGGCCGGCGATGACGTTGTCGGTGGGCGCGGGCGAACTGATCGCCGCGGCGAAGGCGGCGGGAGCAAAGGTGGGCGTCACCTCGGGCGGCTTCAGCCAGCTGGTCGGACCGCTGGCCGAGCGGCTGGGGTTGGACTTCTACAACGCCAACGAGCTCGAGACCGAGATCGTCGACGGCGTTGAGGTGCTCACCGGCAGGGTCACGGGCGCGATCGTCGACCGTGAGCAGAAGGCCCGCGACCTGCTCCGCTTCGCCCACAGCCACGGGATCGACCCGGCGATGACGGTCGCCGTCGGGGATGGCGCCAACGATTTGGCCATGTTCGACGCAGCGGGTCTGTCCATCGCCTACTGCGCCAAGCCGGTCACGCAGGCCAAGGCCGACGTCGCCATCAACTTCCCGCGCCTCGACGCCGTCGCCGCGTTCGCATTCTGAGCAGAACCCAACGTCCTCTGAGCAGAACCACGCTCCCTGAGCAGCAGTCGCGGACGCGGTCTGCGACTGCTGACGAAGGGCGCAACTGCTGACGAAGGGCGCGGCGCCAGCGAATGGCCACACCGGGGCCCGACCCCCGCGTTCAGAACCGGAAGAGCGCTCAATAAGATCCGTGGGAATAGGTAAGGTGTGAGCCGCACCGAAAATCTTCAAGGAGGACAGATGTCAGGTCGCATCCGCAACGAGGCATTCAAGAACAAGGTGATGTCGGCCCACGACGCCGCCGCCCTCGTCGAAAACGGATGGAATATCGGTTTCTCGGGCTTCACCGGCTCCGGCTACCCGAAGGCATTCCCCGAGGCGCTTGGCGCCATCATCGACGCCGCCCACAACCGAGGCGAAGAATTCAAGATCGGCGTGTGGACGGGCGCGTCCACCGCTCCCGAGCTCGACGGCGCACTCGCCCGCACAGGGGGCATCAGCTACCGCGCCCCCTACCAGTCCGATCCGGACATGCGTAACGCCATCAACGCAGGCACGTCCTACTACCAGGACATCCACCTGTCGCACATGGGCCCGCAGGTCTCGCAAGGCTTCCTCGGCAAGCTCCACGTGGCCGTCATCGAGGCCACCGCGATCCTCGAGAACGGCGACGTCATCCCGTCGTCCTCGGTGGGCATGAACCGCACCTACCTCGAGAACGCCGACAAGATCATCATCGAGGTCAACGAGTGGCAGTCCGAAGGCCTCTTCGGCATGCACGACATCTACT
>DYZF01000141.1 GCA_020741375.1 Tessaracoccus flavescens | reverse complement strand
CTGGGGCTGGTGGTGGGCGGTCCCCGTCGGCGGGGTCTTCCTGCTGGCCATCATCGGGTTCCGCGTCCTCGTGCAGCGCTCCCAGGAAGCGGCCGACAGGGCAGACGACGAGGCGGACCGGCTGGGCCAGTAGGCCCCGCCGATCCGCCTCGGGGGTTGGTGCGGGATCAGCCCTTCACGGCGCCAGCGGTCATGCCGCGCACCAGGAAGTTCTGGAGCGTGAAGAACACGATCATGGGCAGCACCATCGAGATGAAGGCGCCGGCCGTGATTAGTTCCGCGCCCTGGCCCTGGGTGCCGAGCAACTGCTGCACCTTGACGATCACCGTCGTGTTGCTGTTCGACAGGAACAGCTTCGCGATGAGCAGGTCATTCCACACCCACAGGAACTGCAGCGTCGCGAACGCGGCGATGGCCGGCATGGACATCGGGGCAATCAGCTTCCAGAAGATCTGGAAGTTGGAACAGCCGTCGATGCGGGCCGACTCCACGATGCTGAACGGCAGCGACGACATGTAGTTGCGCAGCGTGTAGATGCACAGCGGCATGCCGAAGCCCGTGTGGAGGATCCACACCGCCAGGTACTGCCCGGAGATGCCCAGCCCGTTGGGGCCGAGCAGGTTGAGCAGCGGCTGGAACGCCACCTGCGTGGGCACCACCATCACCGCGACGATGATGATGAACAGGGCGTCCTTGAACGGGAAGTCCATGAACGTGAACGCGTAGGCGGCGAACGCGGCGAACATGATGGGGATGATCGTGGCGGGCACGGCGACGGCGATGCCGTTGAGGAACGCGTTGCCCATGTCCTGCTGCTCGAACACCTTGGTGTAGTTCTCGAACGTCCAGATGCGCGACGCCGGGTTGATGAGCGCCTCCCACCAGCCGCCCTTGAGGGCCGAGTCGCGGGTCTGGAAGCTGGTGACCAGCAGGCCGAACGTCGGCAGGAACCACAACAGGGCCAGCACGAACATGACGACCATCGAGAGGGGGCTGCGGTAGCGCCCGTCCTTCATGCGTGAGCGGCTCATCGCACTGCCTCCTGCTCCCTGAACAGCTTCACCTGGTAGATGAGCACCGGCAGGATCGCCACGAGCAGGATGACGACGATCGCCGTCGCGCGCCCTGCCTGCTGGTTGGTGAACATCTCACGGAAGAACATGTTCGCGATCACGTCGGTGTTGTTGTTGCCGTTGGTGAGCACGTAGATGATGTCGAACACCTTCATCACGAGGATGAGGATGGTGATGAAGACCGTCACGATGGTCCCCTTGATCTGGGGGATGATCACCTGGAAGAAGATCTTCAGCTCGGAGGCGCCGTCGATGCGGGCCGCCTCGAGCGTGTCGTCAGGGACGCCCTTGATGGCCGACGACAGGAGCACCATCGCGAAGCCCACCTGCAGCCACACGAGGATGACCATGAGCAGCAGGGAGTTGAGGCGACCGGTGTCGATCGACAGCCACGCCAACGGCTCCTGACCCATCGCGCCGCGGATGGCGTTGAGCAGGGCCGTCTGCGGCTGGCCGGGGGGCTGGTAGCCGTAGACCGTCGTCTGCCAGATGGCCGACGCTGCCACGAACGAGATGGCCATGGGGAGGAAGATGAAGCTCTTCGACCACTTCTCGCCCGCCGCCGACAGCTTGTCCGCCAGAACCGCGATGACGACGCCCAGCGCCACCGTCACGGCCGGCACGATGACGATCCACAAGACGTTGTTGAGGATCGCCGACCAGAAGCCCGCGTTGGTGAACAGGTAGGTGTAGTTGGCCCACGGCGGGTCCATGTACGCGGTGCTGGTGCGGTTCGCGAACGAGAAGTTGATGGTCTGGATGGTCGGGTACAGCAGCATGAGCCCGATGAGGGAGAAGCCCGGCAGCAGGAACGCGTACGGCATGAGGCCGTGCTCCAGCCTGCGGGGGAGGCCCTCGATGGCCATGTTGACGAACCAGAAGAACAGGGCCGCGCCGCCCACGCCCACGACGAGGGCGAGGATGGCCATGACCACCTTGTTGTTGAAGAACCACTGGGGGTAGTAGGCGAAGGCCAGGAACAGGTTGCCCATGAACCAGAGCGTGAACGCCGCGCCCACGACGCCGGCGAGGACCTTGAGGGGCTGTAGGCCCCGGTTGTCCGCCGTCGCCACCTCGGACGTCTCCCGGTTCACCGGCACCCCAGTGACCGGGGGCGGGGTGGAACTTGGGGTGCTCATCGCTACTCTTCCTCCGACTCCGGCCAGGTGGCCGCGATCGCGTCGACGGTGTCCTGCGCGGACTGGCCGGACTGGAACTTGACCATCTCGGTCCAGAAGCTGCCCGAACCCACCTCGCGGGGCATGACGTCGGAGCCGTCGTAGCGGAACACGTCCGAGTTGACGGCGAGCTCCGCGATCGCACGGGTGGTCTCGTTGGGGTACTGGGACGCGTCGAAGGTCGTGTGCGGGCTCAACCAGCCACCGGCCGTCGCCCATGGGCCACCGAACTGGTCGGAGCTCAGGAACTCCATGAGCGCGATCGTGTCGGTGTCGTAGCTGAAGGCCGCGGCGAGGTCGCCGCCGCCCAGCATGGGCTGGCCGTCGTAGCCCTCCTCGTCACGCGGGAAGGCGAAGATGCCGATCTCGTCGTCGAGGTTGGCCGCGATGTCGTCGGGGAAGAAGGTGATGGCGAAGTTGCCCTGGCGCATGAGGTAGCATCCGGGCTCCGCGTTGAACGCCGAGTTCATCGCGTCGCCGAACGGGGTGTTGATGATGCCGTCGTTGCCGCCGAGCACCATGTCGGGTGTGGCCAGTTCGCCGTAGCGCTCGAACGCCTGGGTGATGCGTTCGTCGTTGAACGGGATGCGGCCGTAGATCCAGTCGTCGTAGACATCCGGGCCCCAGAGGCGCAGGACGTACTCCTCGATCCAGTCGGTGCCGACCCAGCCGGTGGCCTGGTCCGAGCCCCATGCGATGCACCACGGGGTGGCGCCAGTGTCCGTCTTGATCTGCTGGGCCAGCGTGTCGAGTTCCTGCAGTGTCTCGGGGGCCGTGTCCCAGCCGTGCTCCTCGAACGCCTTCTTTGGGTACCAGACGATGCTCTTGACTGCCATGCGCATCGGGACGGCGTAGACGCGGCCCTTGTAGCGGGCGGAGTCGAGGAAGCCGGGCACGAGGGTGGAGTTGAGGGAGTCGTAGTCGAGGAACTCGTCGATGGGGTAGACGTAGCCGTCCTTCGCCATCGTGAACACGCCGCCCGGCTGCGGGAACAGGCCGATGTCCGGCAGGTCACCGGCGGTGGCGCGGACCTGGATGGTGTTGGTGAAGTCCTGGTCCGAGACGTACTCGACGGTGATGCCGGTCTCCTCGGTGAACGCCTCGAGGGACTGCTTGAAGTAGGTCTCCTCGTCGCCGCCGAAGGCACCCATCACGGAGACGGTGCCGTCGCCCTGCTCGGGCTCGCCGAGACCGAAGCCGCCCGCGGAGTTGGACCCGGCGTTGGGGTCCTGTAGGCAGCCGGTGAGGAGGATCGCCCCCGCGGCGAGGGCGGCGGTGATGTGTGATTTCCGCCATGGCTTGGTCATGTGTGGTTTCCCTTCTGGTCCGCACCGACCGCCCTCTTCCTTGGGGGCGGCCGATGGGTCCTGACTGTGGTTGTGACCCTAGCAATAGCCGCTGAAACTCGCGGAAATGCCCAGAAACTGTGGTGCAAGAGCCCTGCTGGGCTGGCGCCGTCGACACGTGGGCGGGGCACTAGGGTGAGGGGCGTGAAGATCCTGCTCCTCGGCTCAGGCGGGCGCGAGCACGCCCTCGGGCGCGCGCTCAGCCTCGACCCCTCCGTGACCGAACTGCACGTCGCGCCCGGTAACCCCGGGCTCGCGCCCATCGCGACTCTCCACTCCGCGGACCCCGCGTCGCCGTCGGCGATGGTTGAGTTGGCGCGGTCGGTTGAGGCCGACCTCGTGGTGATCGGCCCCGAGGCGCCCCTCGTCGCGGGCGTGGCCGACGCGCTGCGCGAGGCGGGCATCGACACCTTCGGCCCCGGCCAAGAAGCCGCCGTTCTCGAGGGATCCAAGGCGTTCGCGAAGGAGGTCATGGCCGCCGCTGGCGTGCCGACCGCCGCATCTCGCGTCTGCGAAACCCCGGAAGAAGCCGCTGCCGCCCTCGACGAGTTCGGCGCCACCTACGTCGTCAAGAACGACGGCCTCGCCGCCGGCAAGGGTGTTGTCGTCACCGACGACCGCGACGCCGCTCTCGCCCACGCCGCGACCTGCGGCCGCGTCGTCATCGAGGACTTCCTCGACGGGCCCGAAGTATCACTGTTCGTCATCTGCGACGGCGAACGCGGACTCCCACTGCTGCCGGCTCAGGATTACAAGCGCGTTGGCGACAACGACGAGGGCCCCAACACCGGCGGCATGGGTGCCTACGCTCCTCTGACGTGGGCCGACCCCGGACTCAGCGATCAGGTGGTGCGCGAGGTCGTCGATCCGACGCTCGCGGAGATGCGCCGTCGCGGCACCCCGTTCACCGGCCTGCTGTACGTCGGCTTGGCGCTCACCTCGAAGGGCCTGCGCGTGGTGGAGTTCAACGTCCGCTTCGGTGATCCCGAAACCCAAGCCGTTCTCGCCCTCCTCAAGACGCCACTGGCGGGCGTGCTCCGCGCCGCTGCCCGCGGCGAGTTGGACACCGTCGGCGAGTTGGAGTGGCGCGACGGCGCCGCCGTCGTGGTTGTGGCCGCGGCCGAGGGCTACCCGGGGCTGCCGAAGTTGGACGGAGAGATAGTGCTCCCCGACGACGAGGTGGATGCCTACGCGCTGCACGCGGGTACGAGGCTCGACGGCGACAACCTGGTCGCGGCCGGTGGTCGCGTGCTGGGAATCGTCGGCCGGGGGAGTGACGTCGACGAGGCCCGGGCGAACGCCTACGCGTTCTTGGAGAAGGTCGATTTCCCCGACGGCTTCAGCCGCTCCGACATCGGGGTTCCCCACTAACCCCTTGTTGACAAGGGTGTTCGCTGGATTCTCGTCCTTTCCTTGAACCTTGGAATGTAAAGAATCCGGCGGGCGCAGGTAATATTGGGCTCTCATATGTGGTGTGAGCTTTTCGCTCCACCCTGTCAACATGCCTCCAAGGCTCACCGGAGGGGTTAGGTACCAAGTCAAATGAGGCGTTCCCACTTGCAGACTGCAGCCTTGCTTGCTGCGGGCTTAGGTGTTGCCCTGGTGATCCACTTTTGGCCGTCGCAGGATGCCGACGTGGCTGTGCCTGCTCCGG
>DYZF01000140.1 GCA_020741375.1 Tessaracoccus flavescens | reverse complement strand
CCCAACTGCGCAAGATGCCTGCGCACGCGGCGATGAAGGAGATCTCCGAACTCATCTACACCACGTGCAAGGCGTACCTGAAGCAGCAGGGTCGCTTCCTCATGATCCTGTGGGCGTTCATCGCCGCGATCATCATCGTCTACTACTTGGCCTTCGCGGGCTTCACCGTCGGCAAGACCGCCATCGTGATCGCGTTCTCGCTGATCGGTATGGCAGGCAGCTACGCCGTCGCCTGGTACGGCATCCGCGTCAACACCTTGGCCAACTCCCGCACCGCGCACGCCGCGCTGGGCGGCAAGCCCTACCCCGCCCATGACATCCCGCTGCGCTCCGGCATGAGCATCGGCATGGTGCTGATCTCCGTTGAGCTGGCGATGATGCTCATCATCCTGGTCTTCCTGCCCGGCGAAATCGCCGGCGCCTGCTTCATCGGCTTCGCGATCGGCGAATCGCTCGGCGCCTCCGCGCTGCGGATCGCCGGCGGCATCTTCACCAAGATCGCCGACATCGGCGCAGACCTCATGAAGATCGTCTTCAAGATCAAGGAAGACGACGCCCGCAACCCCGGCGTCATCGCCGACTGCACGGGTGACAACGCCGGCGACTCCGTCGGCCCCTCCGCTGACGGCTTCGAGACCTACGGCGTCACCGGCGTGGCGCTCATCACGTTCATCCTGCTCGGTGTTCCGGACCAGACGCTGCAGATCCAGCTGCTCGTGTGGCTGTTCGTCATCCGCGCCGTCATGGTGGTGGCCTCCGGCATCTCCTACTTCATCAACGCCGCCATGGCGAAGAGTCGCTACGCCAACGCCGACGAGATGGACTTCGAGAAGCCCCTCACCTCGCTGGTGTGGATCACCTCGGCCGTGTGCATCGCGACGACGTTCCTCACCTCCGTCGCCCTCATCGGCGACCTTCCCGGTGGCATCTGGTGGAAGCTCTCGCTGATCGTGTCCTGTGGCACGCTCGCCGGCGCACTGATCCCCGAGTTGGTCAAGGTGTTCACCTCCACCAACGCTCGCCACACGCAGGAAGTGGTTGTCTCCTCCAATAAGGGTGGCTCCTCGCTCGGCATCCTCTCGGGCCTGGTGGCGGGCAATTACTCCGCCTACTGGCTGGGCATCGCCATCGCCGGGCTGATGGCGATCTCGTATTGGATCTCCACGCTGGGCATGGGCGAGTTCATGCTGGCCCCGGCCGTCTTCGCCTTCGGCCTCGTGGCCTTCGGCTTCCTGGGCATGGGCCCCGTGACGATCGCCGTCGACTCCTACGGCCCCGTCACCGACAACGCCCAGTCCGTGTTCGAGCTGTCGACCATCGAGGACATGGGCGTCGAGGCGGACCTCGAGCGTGAGTTCGGCAAGCCGATCGATTTCGAGAAGGCCAAGTACCTCCTTGAGGCCAACGACGGCGCCGGCAACACGTTCAAGGCCACCGCCAAGCCCGTGCTCATCGGCACCGCGGTTGTCGGCGCCACCACCATGATCTTCTCGATCATGATGGGCCTCACCGGCGGCTTGGAGCACGACGTCGAGAACCTGTCGCTGCTGCACGCCCCGTTCCTGCTGGGCCTTATCGTGGGCGGCGCCGTCATCTACTGGTTCACCGGCGCCTCGACGCAGGCCGTCACCACCGGCGCCTACCGGGCCGTGGAATTCATCGGTGCCAACATCAAACTCGACGGCGTCACGAAGGCCTCGGCCGAAGACTCGTCGCGCGTCGTCCAGATCTGCACGCAGTACGCGCAGAAGGGCATGTTCAACATCTTCCTCGGCGTGTTCTTCGCCACCCTCTCCTTCGCGTTCGTGGAACCCTTCTTCTTCATCGGCTACCTCATCGCGATGGCCCTGTTCGGCCTGTACCAGGCCATCTTCATGGCCAACGCGGGCGGCGCCTGGGACAACGCGAAGAAGCTCGTCGAGGTGGATCTCGACGCGAAGGGCACCCCGCTGCACGACGCCACCATCGTGGGCGACACCGTCGGCGACCCGTTCAAGGACACCTCGTCCGTGGCGCTCAACCCGGTGATCAAGTTCACGACGCTGTTCGGTCTGCTCGCCGTGGAGTTGGCGGTGTCGTTGGAGAAGACCAACGGTTCGCTGCTCACCGGCATCTTCGCGGCGCTGTTCTTGGCCGCCTCGATGTACTTCGTCTACCGCTCGTTCTACGGCATGCGGATCGGTGAAGATTTGGGCAGCCTCAAGAAGGAACTGGACGCTCAGGACGTCCCGGATCTGCCTGAGATCGAGCCTGTGCGGTAGCAAGGGACCGCGCGGCCGAGCCTAGGCTCCGGCACGCAGAAGGGCTGGGTGGCATTCGCCGCCCAGCCCTTTTCTGTTCCGTCGTCAGCGGATGAAGTAACTCATCGCCAGCATCGCCACCATGCCGAGGATCGCGATCCCCAGCAGGATCAGCAGCGTGATCTGAGTCCCGCGATTGGGGGTGTTGTTGTCGTCCACCGTCAGTTGAGGCCGACGAGATCGCAGACGAAGATCAGCGTCTCGCCCGGAGCGATCACGCCGCCGGCGCCACGATCGCCGTAGGCGAGGTGCGACGGGATGGTGAGCCGACGGCGGCCGCCCACCTTCATGCCCTGGATGCCCTGATCCCAGCCCTGGATGACGCGGCCGGCGCCGAGCGGGAAGGCCAGCGGGGCGCCGCGGTTCCACGACGAATCGAACTCCTCGCCGGAGCTGAACGCAACGCCGACGTAGTGCACGTGGGCCATGTCGCCGGCCTTGGCCTCCTGGCCGTCGCCCTCGACGATGTCGTCGATGACGAGCTCAGTGGGGGCGTCGCCCTCAGGGAAGTCGACTTCGGGCTTCTCATTCATGTTGGTCATGGGTGGAAGCGTACCTTCTGGGCGCGAGCAGCGCCGCTGCCGCAAGGGCCGCCAAGGCCCACCAGAGGTAGGCGGATCCGGCCACCTGCTCCCACGTCGACCAGTCCGGCGCGTCGTCGGCCGGCGGGTTGAGCATCCAGTGCGGCCCGTTCCAGTAGATCCACGCACCGACGGCGACCAGCGCGGCCAGCAGATAGGCGCGCCACGACGGGAGCCACCGCCACGCCCAGTGGGTCAGGACGATGAGCGCCGGCACCACCCACACCCAGTGGTGCCCCCACGAGACGGGCGACGCGACCAAGGCGTACAGGCCCATCGTGGTGGCGGCCATCGCGTCGTGGCCGTCGCGGAAGAGCCGCCACATCAGCGCCAGACAGGCCAGCCCGATGACGGCGCAGAGCAGGAACCAGACGAGGGTGGAATCGACGCCGGCGCGGGCCAGCATGCCTTGGAGCGCCTGGTTGGAGGCGAAGCCGGGTTCGCCGATGCGTTCGGGGTCGCGGAGGGTGTGCGTCCAATAGGTGAGCGAATCTCGCGGGGTGATGAGGAAGCCGATGCCGGTGTAGAGCAGCGCCGAACCGATGCCGACGGCGAGCGCCCGCCAGTCGCGGCGGATGAGGAAGTAGGCGAGGAAGACCGCGGGCGTGAGCTTGATCGCCAGCGCGAGCCCCACCAGCGCCCCCTGCCACGGCCGGCCACGGAAGGCGAACAGGTCGATCACCACCAGCGCCATCAAGATGGCGTTGACCTGCCCGAAGTCGATGGTCTCGCGCATCGGGAGCGTCTGGAGGGCGAAGGCGCCAAGCGGGAACATCAGCCAGAAGGCTCCGCGTCGGGTGGCTCCGAGTTCACACAGGACGAGGTAGATGACGCCCAGCATCGACGCGCAGGTGGCCAACGTCAGCAGGGCCTTGCCCGTGGAGAACGGGATCACTGCGAACACGGTGAACAGCACCGCGGCGATCGGTGGGTAGGTGAACGGCAGGTTGGCGCCAGCCCTCGTATCGGGCAGCAACCCGTACAGGTCGTCACCGTTCAACAGCGCCTGCCCGCCCAGGCGATAGACGTCGTAATCGATCGCGTAGCGGATCCATGGGTCTTCGCCCGGGAACCACCACGTGAGCCCCACGACGAGGTACAGGACGAACGCCACCGCGACGGCGCGCAGCACCCGCGACGACAGGTACAACTCGACGGCGCGGCGCAGCAGATCGCGGAGGGTGGACATGGCTGGCATCCTAGGCGGTCTGCACACCTGGCCGCCGATGTAGACGTCGAGATCATTGCGGTAGGGCAACCGGACGGCGCCGTGCTCCACCTTGAACACGGAGAAGAAGGCGATGACGGCGAGCACCGCGACCGCTGCTTAGCGGGCGGCGGGACTGCGGAGGTATTCGTCGCGTGGCACGGCGAACATCCTCGGCGCGGCGCTGGCCGACAGCGTCGGGCGCACTTCACAGGTAGCCTGAGGGCGTGACTATCGCATGCCGCCCGATCTCCGCAGACCAGCACCTTGGCTTCATCGCCGAGCGCGGATCTGCGTCGTTCCTGCAAACCCCCGCGTGGGGGAAGGTGAAGTCCGAATGGCGATCCGAATCGATCGGCTTCTTCGACGGCGACGCGCTCGTGGGCGTCGCCCTGGTTCTGTACCGCCAACTCCCCAAGCTGAAGCGCTACCTCGCGTACCTGCCCGAGGGCCCCGTCGTCGACGCTACCCGTGACGACCTGCCCGAGCTGCTGAAGGCGCTGGTGGCCTACGCCAAACAGCGCAAGGCGTTCGCCGTGCGCATCGGCCCGGCCATCGTGCACCGGCGCTGGCACACCGACACCGTCAAGGCCGCCGTCGCCGACGAGAACGTCACCCGGCTCTCCGAGGTAACCCCGGACGAGACTGTGCTCGCCGCCACCCGCCTGCGCAACCAGCTCGTCCATGGCGGCTGGGTCACCGACGAGACCGGCCACGGCTTCGCGGCCGGGCAGCCGATGTTCAACTTCCAGCTGCCGCTGCGCCACGAGGACGGCACGCAGAAGACCGACGACGAGCTCCTCAAGGGCATGAACCAGCTGTGGCGGCGCAACATCAAGAAGGCCGCCAAGGAGGGCGTCGTCGTGCGCCAAGGCGGTCGCGCCGAGCTGGCCGATTTCCACCGCATCTACCTCGAGACCGCCCAACGCGACGGCTTCACCGGCCGCTCGCTGGGGTACTTCGAGAAGATGTGGGACGCGCTCAACGCCGAAGATCCGGACCGGATGAAGCTGTACCTGTCGGAGCATGAAGGCGATCTCGTTGCCGCGACCACGATGGTCCGCGTCGGCGAGCACGCTTGGTACTCCTACGGCGCCTCCACCAACGCCAAGCGCGAGGTGCGCGGCTCCAACGCCATCCAGTGGCAGATGATCCAGGACGCCAACGCCGCGGGCTGCGCCGTCTACGACATGCGCGGCATCACCGAGGGCGTCGGCAAGGACGATCCGGAGATCGGCCTGATCCAGTTCAAGGTGGGCACCGGCGGCGAGGCCGTCGCCTACGTGGGCGAATGGGATTACGCCATCAACAAGGTGCTCTACAAGGCCTTCGACCTCTACCTGAAGCGACGCTGATGACCCTCACCCTCACGATCAACGCCGAACGCTGGCGCGCCCACCAGCGCACCATCCAAGCCGAGGTGCCGGGCCTGATCCCGGTGATCAAGGGCAACGGCTACGGCTTCGGGCTGCGCACGCTGGCCGCGGAGGCTGCGCGATTGGGGGTCGCGGCGGTCGCCGTCGGCATCGCGCAAGAGGTTGACGCCGTGCGCGCCGGGGGCTGGGATGGCGACATCGTCGTGCTCAACCCGTGGCGCCCGTTCGACACGCTGGCCACCTCGCAGCTGAGCGATCCGCGGATCATCGCGACAGTGTCGCGGCCGGAAGACCTGCGCGAGCTGGGCGGTCGCACGCCGCGGCCGCGCGTCATTCTGGAGTTGCTGACGTCGATGAAGCGGCACGGGCTCGCTCCCTCCGAGGTGCCTCGGGCGGACATCGACGGCGTCACCTTCGAGGGGTGGGCGTGCCACCTGCCCAAGTCGGGCGACCTCGAGGAGGCGCACTTCCTGAGCGCCACGGCACTCGGGCCGGATGCAGCTGAGCCGCTGCCGACGTTTTGGTACTCGCACCTCAGCGTCGGCGCGTATGGGGGCTTGGAGTACTCCGGCGGCAAGCGCATGCGGGTGGGCACGCGGCTGTGGCTGGGCGACAAGCAGGCGTACTCGACGACGGGGCACGTGCTCGACGTGCACCGGATCAAGAAGGGCGAGCGGCTGGGCTACCACCAGCACAAGGCGCCGAAGGACGGCTTCATCGTCGTGGTCTCCGGCGGCACGTCGCACGGGATCGCGCTGCAGGCGCCTACCTCGGCGCAGTCGCTGAAGGCGCGGGGAGTCACGGTCGCGGAAGGTGTGCTCGACGCGCTGGGCCGTTCGCTGTCGCCGTTCACGATCGGCGGGAAGAAGCGCCCGTTCGCGGAGCCACCGCACATGCACTCGTCGATGGTGTTCGTGCCGGGCGACAACGCGTTGGTCAAGGTCGGCGACGAGGTCCCGGTGACGACGCGCATGACGACGACGACTCCCGACGAGATCCGCTGGGCCTAGCGGGGATTTCTATCGTCCAGCGCTTCGCACCGACCGCTCACGTGACGTTTGCGGAGTGCTGAGGATGAGGGGCCGACGGCGCTAGAAGCCGGCGG
The DNA here is from genome assembly GCA_020741375.1 of Tessaracoccus flavescens. Classification (GTDB taxonomy): domain Bacteria; phylum Actinomycetota; class Actinomycetes; order Propionibacteriales; family Propionibacteriaceae; genus Arachnia; species Arachnia flavescens_A. The sequence goes on along the minus strand of DYZF01000140.1, from coordinate 4,953 downwards.
GCGTTTGTGCATCAGTGGTGGCGTCGGCTGGCCCGCTGGGGTTTGAGCAGTTTCTGCAACTCAACGTCGCAAATCGCCACCCCATGGCGAAATCAGCGTTTGAGTTGCAGAAACTGCTCAAACCCCAGCCGGGGCGACGGCGGACGCCCCAGGACCAGCCCGACCCAGGGGGGTTTCGATACGCCGCCTCCGGCGGCTACTCAATCAGCGGACCACCGGCCACTCAATCCGCTGAGAGCCCGCCACTCAATCAGCGGACCACAGCTACCCAATCAGCGTTAGATGTTCAGCGGAGCGAGGACCTCGTCGTCGTTCAGCACCCCGCCCAAGGGGTCCGGGGCGTCAGGAGAGCGCAGCGCATCGCGCCGCGGGGACGCGATGTCGTGCAGCGACTCCGCGATCACGAGCACCTGCGCACCCGCCATCAGCAGGATCGCCAGCCAGTAGAGGCCGAACGGACCCGAACGTCCGCTGGTCAGCGCGCCACCGATCCAGCCCCAGACCGCCAAGTAGTAGCCCACTGAAGCAACAGTGACGCCGGTCAGTTCCAGCTTGAAGGGCCGAGCCAGCAGGGTCGCCACCATGACCCACAGCGCGGCCTGCGGCGCGAAGCCGGGCGCTAACACCGTCGTCGCCAAAACGAACACCGCCACCAGCGAGCCAACGCGCGGGCGGCCTCGGGTAACGAAGAGCCACGCGACGAAGCAGCCGAGCAGGAACAGCGTCACCACGAACAGCAGCGACCCTGCATGCCGCAGCGTTACCCCCAACTGCTCCAGCAGGTACCAGACCGAGCCGTAGGTGGTCTCCCGGTGAATCTGGCCGTGGTAGTAGCGGTAGACGGCGTCGAAGTTGGTCAGCCCCAGCGGCAGGTGCACCGCGATGAACGTTCCGACGGCGCCCAGCCCGAAGCGCAGCGCAACGCCCCCGCCGCCCCGCAGACCGCACGCCACCAGCACCGCGAGCGTGACGGCGATCGGCATCGTCCCCGCGCTCGCGGCTAGGCCTATCGTGATGCCGGCGCCCAGCAGTGAGCGGTTGGCGAACTGCGCCAACGCCACGAGGGTCAGGGCGATCGGCAGCAGGCTCCAGTCGAGCAGACCGGCGGCCAGTACCACCGGCGACGCTCCCCACAGGAACGTCGTCCAGTTACGGCCCGGCGCCTGACTGATCCGCCAGACGGCGACCACCGACGCCACGAAGCACACGAACAGGATGACGGCGGTGACGGTGAAGAAGCCGACGCTCTGGTTGATCTGGTCCTGCAGCTCGGGCTCCGCGGGCATCGTCGTGAAGAGCCCAGAGATGAGGATCGCGAGCATCACCGCGACCCCTGTCAGCGGGGAGAAGTGCATCGATTCCCCGCCGATGGGCCACGTGCCGGTGCCATAGCCGTGGGCGAGGAAGAGCGTTTGGATGTCGTTGTAACAGACGCGGATGTACCCGTTGATGGGGTTGGTGGCGTCTGTCTGGATGCAAGGAACGTGCCGCAGGAACAGCAGCAGGAACGACACCGTCGCCGCGAGCACCGCCCACGGCAACGGGCGGAACCACAGGCCGCGCGGCGTCGCGTGCGCGCCCATGGGGCCACCGAGCCCAGGGATCAACGCGTTGTGCACGCGCTCACCTTATCCGGGCCGGTGATTAGGCGTTGGCCGTCGCCGTCGCCCCGGCTCCCGTGGCGGTCGCCGTCGGCTTTCGTGCCGGCGGATCGGCCGGCTTGCTGGGCTGCTGCGACTGCGTCTCCGCAGGCTGGGTTGGCGCCACCGTCGTCGGCTCCGGCACGGGGGTCGGGACCGGGGTGGGCCGCACCGTCGTCGGCTCCGACGTGGGGGTCTCCGTCGGCGTGACCGCCTCGGTAGGCGTCGGTGTGGGCGTGGGCGACGGCGTGGGGCTCTCCGACGGCGTCTCGCTCGGAGTCTCCGACGGGATCACCGTCTCCTCGGTCATGGAGGCGCTCGGACGCGGGCTCTGCGATTCCTTGCCGCGCGTCGCGACGATGGGGCGCGGCTCATCGAACTGCTCCACCGGCATGCCCTCGGTGGCCACCTTCATGTAGTCCAGCCACGTCATGAGCGGGTAGGACGAGCCGAAGAAGGTGCGATCGCCGGGACGGCGGTAGTCGCGGAGGTCGCCGGTACCGGAATCGCCGACGACGTACATGACCGCCGTCGACACCTGCTTGGTGTAGCCGACGAACCAGCCCGACTGGATGGTGTCGTCCACCTCGTGCGTGCCGGTCTTGCCGGCGACGGGGCGTCCGAGCTCGCCGGCGCGGCGTCCTGTGCCCTCGCCGACGACCGCGGTCAGCGCGTCGGTCACGTTGGCCGCGACGGCGCCGTCGATCATCTGGTCGTTGGCGGGCTTGGCCTCGTAGAGCACGTCGCCGTTGCGGTCGAGCACCTGCGCCACGACGTGCACCGTGTTGCGCTTGCCTCCGTTGGCGAGGGTGGCGTAGGAGTTGGCCATGTTGGTGGGGCTCACCTCGGCGGCGCCGAGCGCGATGCGGTTGTTGAGATCCCAGCCGCCGGCCGTCGGGGCGCCTGCGTCGTTGGCCGCCTTCACCACCTGCTCGGGGCCGCCGGGGATCTGCTCGGTCATGTCGACGAACGCGGTGTTGATGGACTCGGCCACCGACTTCCGCAGCGTCACCTCGCCGTAGTTGCGGCCTGCCTGGTTGTTGACCGGCTTCGAATCGCCCCGCGGGGTGAACGAATCACCGTTGAGCAGCGACTTCAGCGAGAACCCGTTACGCAGCCCGGCGACGGTGGCGAACGTCTTGAACGTCGACGCCGCCGCTCGCGGAGTGCTGGCCCAGTTGCGGGAGTTCTCGACGTAGTCGGCGCCACCGTACATGGCGAGCAGGCCACCGGTCGCGGTATCGACAGAGCTCAGCGCCACCTTCAGCTGGCCGGCAGCGGCGCCGTCACGTCCGTCGTCGGTGGCCTGCTTGGCGTAGCGCTGCGCCACCTCGACGGCGCTGTCCTGCATCCGCTTGTCGAGCGTAGTGACCACCTTGAGGCCACCGCCCTGCACCTCGGCGGCGCTGAAGCCAAGATCTTCCAGCTCGTCCTCAACCATCTTGATGAGGAAGCCCTTCGGACCGCCGTACCGATTGTTGACGGGCACCTCGGGGAACTCGGGCAACGCAGGTCGCGCCTTGGCGTGCTGCTCCTGGGTGATGTAGCCCATGTCGAGCATGCCGTCGACGACGTACTGGTAGCGGCCGAGCAGCCGCTCACGCTTGGCCTCGCCGCCCGACGGGTTGAACCCGGCGGGGTTGTTGAGGATCGCTGCAAGCGCGGCGGCCTCTTCGACGGTGAGATCGGCGGCTGGCTTCAGGAAGTAGGACTTGGCGGCCGCCTCGATGCCGTAGGCGCCGCGGCCGAAGTAGATGGTGTTGAGGTAGCCCTCGAGGATCTCTTCCTTGGGGAGTTCGCGGCCCATCTTGGTGGCCAGCATGAGCTCCTTCACCTTGCGCGACATGCGCTGCCCGGAATCGAGGTAGAGGATCTTGATGTACTGCTGCGTGATGGTGGAGCCGCCCTGCAGCTCACCGCCGCGGGCGATCGACCACGCCGAACGCGCGATGCCGCTCACCGAGAAGCCGGGATCCTCCCAGAAGGAGCGGTTCTCCGCCGCCACGACGGCTTGCTTCATCACCTCGGGCATCTGCTCGTAGGGGATGGTGACGCGGTTCTGCACCGCCAAGGAACCCAGCTGGGTTTCGCCGTCCTTGTAGAAGAGGAACGTGGTGTTGGTGGTGAAATCGCTGTTCGGATCCGGCAGCTTCGTGGTGGAGTACAGGTAGAAGAAGGTGCCCATCCCGGCGAGGCTGAGGATGATGAACCCGACGAGCGCGGCGATGCCGAGCCGACCCCAGAACTTCCGGGCGCGCGACTTCTGCCGCTTCGCACGGCGGGGCTTTGCTGCCTTCTTCGTGGCCATGGATTCCTTCGATTTCTGACGATCTTGGACGACGGCGCGGCGTGTCGCCGGACGCAGTCGCGCCTTCCAGAGTAAGCCGCGCAGTTTTCTGCACCAAACTCCTTGAGTCGTTGACGACCCTGATTCAGCCCTAGGAACGAGTTGTGATTGACACATATCATCCCGCTTGAGACGATATGTGTTATGCGAGTGACTGTTGCCGAAGCTGCCCGTGAGGCGGAAGTCACGCCCCATCAGATCCGTGCGGCACTTCGCGAAGGAGCCCTTCACGCCCGACATGTGTTCGGCCGTGAACCAGTCCTTGACGATATCTCTGTCCTCGCTTGGAAGCGGTCGCGGTCTCTGGGGCGACGATGGAGCCCGCGCGCCACAGCGGCGGCGCTCGACCTACTCAGCGACGGAACCACTGCTTTCTTCGCGGGGTCCGAGTTGAGCCGCCTCCGGCGCGTGTTGCGCTCCAGCACGGTCAACCACATTGCCTACCTAGCAGGCGGCTTGGGAGGTGCGTGGGCAAGGTTTCGGCCACTCGAGGAATTGAAGGGCCTTGAACCGATGGGCCCGACCGCTGCCAACGCCACCATCCCTCTGGGCATCACCGGAACTAGGGAAATGACCTTCGCGGCGGTTCCGGATCTGAATCTCTTCGAGAGAGAGGTGCTCGTCGCCCCTGACGCAGAGGGAACCCTGGGCGTCGTTGAGCGGCCACTCGACACGCGCGGCGCGCGGATCCTGCTCGATACTTACTTAGTCGGCGACAGCAGAGAATCCGCCATCGCTGCCGATCTCTTGCAGGAGCGTGCAGATGCTCTCTGATCCGTTCAACTTGGTGGACGAAGTCTCCAAGGTCCTCCCCACAACCAAGTGGATCCTCGTCGGCGGGCTCATGGTGCACGCTCACGCTCTCATCGCCGATGTCGGCAATAACCGACCGACTACGGACGCCGATATCGTCGTAGAAGTCGTGAGTGCAGACAGCTATCACGCGGCCGCGCGAGCCATTGAATC
>DYZF01000139.1 GCA_020741375.1 Tessaracoccus flavescens | reverse complement strand
GGCAAGTTCGCGAAGCGATGGATCTACAGTCGTCTCCGCTGACGCCGGCACCACAGTGGACAAGGCGAGGGCGAGGATCGTTGATGCCACCAAAGTGGCTTTCTTCAATGTATTCATTGCAGCAGCGTCGCACCGCTCGCGCCGAATTCATTTGATTCCGAAACTATTTCGATTTGGGGCGACTCGCAGGCCAACCACTGGTCGCCACTGGGTGAGGTGAACGCCTGCTCGACCATCTTGCGTGTTGCGAAAATGCGGCGCTCGAGGGCTCCCAATGGGGGATTCTGGCGACCGTGGACCAACGGAATTTGTCAGGGTTTCGGGGGGAAAAATCAAAACCCCTAGTCAACTAGGGGTTCATTGGTGGGCCTAGCTGGACTTGAACCAGCGACCTCATCCTTATCAGGGATGCGCTCTAACCGCCTGAGCTATAGGCCCGTTACCGAAGAGAAACTGTATCGCAGCAGGCCCCGGAGTGTAAAACCGGGGCCACCACGCGTCGATCAGTCTTCAGCCAGCGTCACCTCAAGGCCGCCGAGGACGACCGCCGAGAGGTTGTACAGGAACGCGAACAAGGTCGCGACCGCGGTCAGGATCAGCACGTCGACGAACGCGATCATCATGGTGAAGCCCATGACGCGGCGGATGTCGAGGTACGTCGTGATGTCGAACTGGTTGTTCGCGTCGCCGACGACCTGGTTGATCAGCTGGTTCGCCGATTCCAGCGCACCGGAGCCGGCCAAAACCGACCACAGAACGAACACGATGGCGCACATCATCACACCGATGGCGATGGCGAACAGGAAGGTCGTCTTCATCACCGACCACGGATCGATGCGCGACAGACGCAGCCGAGCCTTGCGCGTGCGGCGCGCGGCCCGACGCTTCGCAGGTGTGACGACGGCGTCGCCGTCGCCCTCCTTGTTCGCGGTGACGTCGATGATCTCGGTCTTCAACCCAGGGGCCGTTGCGGATTCGCCCGCGGACTCAGAAACACCGGCCGCACGAGCGGGAACCACGGGGGTGCCACCGACGGGCGTCGACGCCCAAGCACGGGCGGTGTCGGCGGCGCGGGAGTGGGCATCGGAGCGAGTGCGAGCCTCAGACGGCGAGGCTGGCGACGCGGGAGTTGCCGGTGAAGCGATCACCGTCTGCTCAGCAGCGCTCTCATCCTCTGCCTTCACCTCGGCAGCGTCGCCCTCGGGCTCCGGCTTCCGGTAAGGCGAGAAGTCGAGGCCAGGGCCACCCTGGGTGCCCGGCCAGCGCGGTGAGTCCTCACTCATCGGCGTCCTCCTCCGTCGTCGAGGCGACAGTCACCTCGTCCGTGTTCGGCTCTACGGTACCGCTTTCGCTGTCGACACCGGTCTCCTCTGCGTCTTGGACCTCATCCTGCGCTTCGGTTTCCGGGTAGAGAGCGATGGCGCCGACGGAATCGTCGCCCTTGATGCCGACGAACTTCACGCCCATCGTGTCGCGACCCTTGACTGGCACGTCCGCGACCGCGGAGCGGGTCACCTGACCCGACACCTTGATCGCAAGCACCTCGTCAACCTCGCTGACGATGAGGCCGCCGACGAGCTTGCCGCGGTCCTCGTTGAGCTTCATGGCCTTGATGCCCAAGCCGCCGCGACCCTGAACGCGGTACTCCTCGACGGCGGTGCGCTTCGCGAAGCCGCCGTCGGTCACCGTGAACACGTACTTGCCGTCCTGGCTCTGATCGGCGCGCAGCACCGCCATCGACAACAGTTCGTCGCCGGCGCGGAACTTCATGCCCGTCACACCGGAGGTGGCGCGGCCCATGGGGCGCAGTTGCTCGTCGTTGGCCTGGAAGCGGATGGCCTGGCCCTTGCGCGAGATCAGCAGCACGTCGTCCTCGGAACCAACCAGCGACGCGCCGATCAGTTCGTCGGAATCGTCACGGAAGTTGATGGCGATGACGCCGGCCTGACGCGGCGAGTCGTACGCCTTCAGCTCGGTCTTCTTCACCAAGCCACGCTTGGTCGCCAGCAGCAGGTACTGAGCATCCTCGTAGGAGTTGATCGTCAACACCTGGGCGATGCGCTCGTCGGGCTGGAAGCTCAGCAGGCCAGCGACGTGGCCGCCCTTCGCGTCGCGTCCGGCCTCCGGCAGCTGCCACACCTTGGTGCGGTACACGCGCCCGAAGTTGGTGAAGAACAGGATCCACTGGTGGTTGGTGGTGGTGAAGAGGTGCTGCACCTCGTCGTCGGCGCGCAGGCTGGCACCACGAACGCCCTTGCCACCGCGCTTCTGGACGCGGTACTGGTCTGCACGGGTGCGCTTGGCGTAGCCGCCGTGCGTGATGGTGACGACGACGTCCTCGTTGGGGATGAAATCCTCTTCCGAGAAGTCACCGTCGGCGGCGACGATGCGGGTGCGGCGATCGTCGCCGTACTTGTCGACGATCTCCTGCAGCTCCGTGGAAATGATGCTGCGCTGACGCGATTCGCTGGCGAGGATGTCCTTCAGGTCCTGAATCTTGGCCTCGAGGGCGGCCAAGCGGTCCATGATCTTCTGGATATCCATCGACGCCAGACGACGCAGCTGGGTATCGAGGATGAAGCGGGCCTGCAGCTCGTCGATGTCGAGCAGCTTCTGCAGCCCCAGGTTGGCCTCTTCGGCGGTGCGGCTCGCGCGGATGAGCGCGATCACCTCGTCGAGCATGTTGAGGGCCTTCACCAGACCGCGGTCGAGGTGCGCCGACTTCTCGGCCTCGTCCAGCTGGTACTCGGTGCGACGACGGATCACTTCGAGCTGATGCTTGATCCACAGCGAAATGAACTGGTCGAGACGCAGCGTGCGGGGCACCTCGTCGACGATGGCCAGCATGTTGCAGCCGAACGTGTCCTGCAGCGACGTGTGCTTGTACAGATTGTTCATGACGACGCGCGGCTGCGCGTCGCGCTTCAGCACGATCACCAGACGCTGGCCGGTACGCGCGGACGTGTCGTCGCGGATGTCCGAGATGCCGGTGAGCTTGCCGCTGTTGACCAGATCGGCGATACGCAGCGCGAGGGTGTCCGGGTTGCACATGTACGGCAGCTCGGTGACCACCAGCATCTGGCGGCCCTTCGCGTCTTCCTCAAGATCGATGACGGCGCGCATGGTCACCGAACCGCGACCGGTGCGGTACGCCTCCTCGATGCCCTGACGGCCGACGATGAGGCCGCCGCCCGGGAAGTCTGGGCCCTGGATGCGCTGCATGGCAGCCTCCAGGAGCTCCTCCTTGGTGGCGGTGGGGTTCTCGAGCGCCCACTGGACGGCGTCGTTGACCTCGCGCAGGTTGTGCGTCGGGATGTTGGTGGCCATGCCGACGGCGATGCCGGTGGAGCCGTTGACCAGCAGGTTCGGGAACCGGGCGGGGAGGACGACCGGCTCCTCCTCGCGGTTGTCGTAGTTGGGCTTGAAATCGACGGTGTTCTGCTCGATCTCGCGCACCATTTCGACGGCGAGCGGCGCCATCTTGCACTCGGTGTAACGCATGGCCGCGGCCTTGTCATTGCCCTGGCTACCGAAGTTGCCCTGGCCCGAGACAAGCGGGTGGCGCATGGCCCACGGCTGCGCGAGGCGCACGAGGGTGTCGTAGATCGCGCCGTCGCCGTGCGGGTGGTAGAGGCCCATGACCTCGCCCACCACGCGGGAGCACTTGTTCCAGCCGCGGTCCGGACGGTAGCCGCCGTCCCACATGGCGTACAGCACGCGGCGGTGCACGGGCTTGAGGCCGTCGCGGACGTCGGGCAGGGCGCGCCCGACGATGACGCTCATGGCGTAGTCGAGGTAGCTCTTCTGGATCTCGTCCTGCAGGTCGATCGGCTCGACGGTGCCCTTGCCGGGTCCCTCCAGCGCGTCGACGGTGCTTTCGAGCGGCGCGTCCTCAGGGGAGGCGTCGTTGTTGAACGTGTCGTCAGTCATATCTCTATCGGCCTATCGAGAAATCAGATATCGAGGAAGCGGACGTCGCGAGCGTTGCGCTGGATGAACGTGCGGCGCTGCTCGACGTCTTCGCCCATGAGGATGGAGAACATCTGGTCGGCCATCGCGGCGTCGTCCAGGGTGACCTGCAGCAGGATGCGGTTCTCCGGATCCATCGTGGTCTCCCACAGATCGTCGGCGTTCATCTCGCCCAGCCCCTTGTAACGCTGGATCGGGTTCACCTGAGGCAGCTTCTTGCCCTCGGAGAGACCCTTCTCACGCAGCGCGTCACGCTCGGCGTCGGAGTACGCCAGCTCATGGGCGGCGTTGGTCCAGCGGAGACGGAACAGCGGCGGCTGAGCCAGGTAGACGTGGCCGGCTTCGATCAGCGGGCGCATGAAGCGGAACAGCAGCGTCAGTAGCAGCGTGCGGATGTGCGCGCCGTCGACGTCGGCGTCGGCCATGAGGACGAGCTTGTGGTAGCGCAGCTTGTCGAGGTCGAAATCCTCCTGCATGCCGGCGCCGAGCGCGTTGATGATCGCCTCGACTTCCTTGTTGGCGAGGATGCGATCAAGGCGCGCCTTCTCGACGTTGAGGATCTTGCCGCGGATGGGCAGGATCGCCTGCGTCTTCGGGTCGCGGCCACCGCGGGCGGAGCCGCCTGCGGAATCGCCCTCGACGATGAACAGCTCGCACTCGCTGGGATCGGTGGACTGGCAGTCCACCAGCTTGCCTGGCAGGCCGGAGCCACCCAGGAGACCCTTGCGGCTGCGCGCCATCTCGCGGGCCTTGCGGGCGGCGATGCGGGCGGCGGCAGCGGCCTGCGACTTGCGGACGATGTCCTTGCCTTCGGCGGGGTTGCGCTCGAACCAGTCGCCCAGGCGGTCGTTGAGCACGCGCTGCACGAAGCTCTTGGCCTCGGTGTTGCCCAGCTTGGTCTTGGTCTGGCCCTCGAACTGCGGCTCGGAGACCTTGATCGAGACGATGGCGGTGAGGCCTTCGCGGATGTCGTCGCCGGAGACGCGATCCTCGCGCTTCTTCACCAGGCCCCAGGTTTCACCCCAGCGGTTGACGGTGTTGGTCAGCGCGGCGCGGAATCCCTCTTCGTGCGTGCCACCCTCGTGGGTGTTGATGGTGTTGGCGAACGTGTAGACGCTGCTCGCGTACGACGTGTTCCACTGCATGGCGATCTCGA
>DYZF01000138.1 GCA_020741375.1 Tessaracoccus flavescens | reverse complement strand
CGCCTCTGTCAGCGCGTACTCTGTCAGGCCGGGCGCCTCGGCCTCGACCTCCGGGTCCCAATGACAGTCGAACGTGATGGCGAGGCACTCAGGCTCGCGCACCTCGACGACCTCGCCGTCGATGAGCACATCGCCGCTTGGCGTGGAGTATGAGTAGCGCGTCCCCTTCTCCCACGTGGCCTCCGTGATGGACCCATAGAGCCATTCGAGCGGACGGCCGGTGGCGGTGAGCTCGTCCCAGACCGCCTGCCGAGGCGCGTCGATGTACACGGTGTAGACGTGTCGGTGGTTCATTGCATTCTCCTTGTGTTCGACGGAGGCCTTGAGTCCGAGCAGGCGATCCGCTGTCGCGGCGCCGAAGTTTGAGAGCCAACGACGCTGGATCTCGCGTAGGGGGACAGCGTTGAGGTAGTGGAGCTTGAGTCGACCGTCGCGCCTCGACGAGATCAGACCGGCTGCCTCCAGGACGTCAAGGTGAGAACTGACGCCATAACGAGTCATGTTCGGGAGCACCTCGCACAGCTCACCCAAGCTTTGGCCGTCGCGACTCCGCAGGCTGTCCAGGAGCATGCGGCGGGATGGATCCGCCAAGGCCCTGAAGACGTCCTCCATGGTCCGATGATGTGTGACCAAATACTCACATGTCAAGGGGCTGCCCGAACTTTGACCACCCCCGAGGCCGGCGTGACTCCGGCGACCTCCGACGCATAGGCTGCCCAACGGCCGGGATCCCGCCGTGCCGGAACCCAGAGGTGCCCATGAACGCCGTCGTGCTGTCCGTGCTCGTGATGTTGATCCTGTCCGTAGCGCGCGTCCATGTCGTGCTGTCGCTCTTCCTCGGCGCGCTGGCCGGCGGCCTCGCTGCCGGGCTCGGACTCGAGGGCACGATGGTGGCCTTCCAGGACGGCTTGGCCGGGGGCGCGAAGATCGCGCTGTCCTATGCCCTGCTTGGTGCGTTCGCAATGGCCGTGGCGCATTCGGGACTCCCTCAACTGCTGGCCAACTGGCTCATCCGCAAGCTGGACTCCGACGACATGTCGACGGCGAAGAAGGTGCGCGCCTGGGCCAAGTGGGGGCTGCTCACCGGGGTCCTCGCCATGGCGATCCTGAGCCAGAACCTCATCCCGGTCCACATCGCCTTCATCCCGCTGCTGGTGCCACCACTGCTGGTCGTGATGAGCCGGCTGAAGCTCGATCGCCGCGCTGTCGCCTGTGCGCTCACGTTCGGCCTCGTCACCACCTACATGTTCCTGCCCATCGGATTCGGCAAGATCTTCCTCACCGACATCCTCTACGGCAACATCATCAAGTCAGGCCTCGACGTCAGCGACGTGCCGGTCATGGCCGCCATGGGCATCCCCGCACTCGGCATGGTGATCGGCTTGGTCATCGCGCTGACCGTCACTTACCGGAAGCCGCGCGAGTACGACCTCGCGGCTCCCATCGACGTCGATGCCCCCGTCACGATCAGCAAGCGCAAGATCATCGTCGCCCTGGCCGCGATCGTCGTGTGTTTCGTCGTCCAGACCTGGCTCACACTCAGCGACTCACAAGCCGACCCGCTCCTGGTCGGCGCACTCCTCGGCCTCTGCCTGTTCGTGGTCACCGGCACCGTGAAGTGGGGCGACGCGGACGCCGTCTTCACTGGCGGCATGCGGATGATGGCGCTGATCGGCCTCATCATGATTGCCGCGCAGGGCTTCGCAGCCGTCATGCAGGCAACCAACCAGATCGCGCCGCTCGTCGAGGCCACCGCTGCGCTGTTCGCGGGCAGCAAGGCGGTCGGCGCCTTCGCGATGCTGCTCGTCGGCCTGCTCGTCACGATGGGCATCGGCAGTTCGTTCTCGACGCTGCCCATCCTCACCGCGATCTACGTGCCGCTCTGCGTCTCGCTGGGTTTCTCGCCGCTCGCAACCGTGTCGATCATCGGCACGGCAGGCGCGCTGGGCGACGCCGGATCACCGGCCTCCGACTCGACGCTTGGCCCGACCGCCGGCCTCAACGCCGACGGCCAGCACGACCACATGCGCGACACCGTCATCCCCACCTTCCTGCATTTCAACCTTCCATTGCTCGCGGCGGGCTGGATCGCCGCAATGGTCCTCTGACGCATCGCGGGGCAGCAATTTGGGTAGCCACGCTCGGCTCCGGTACAGTCTCCTGCGGAGGATTCGCCTAGAGGCCTATGGCGCTCGCTTGGAAAGCGGGTTGGGTTCACGCCCTCACGAGTTCGAATCTCGTATCCTCCGCCACTGACAGGTTCCCGTCTCCACGAGGCGGGGACTTTTTGTGCCCATACAGCGCTCTCAGTGCTCAGATCAGCCCGAGATGTTTGCCCAGAGCCACATCCTGGCGAGTGTCTCCAGACGATCCGCGTCGATCATCACAGCGCTCCTCCCGTACCTGACAGGACTCCGCCCCCGCGAGTCACCTAACCATGCGGCCATTCACCTCCATCCAGCCTAGCCGCACACCGGAGTAAGCGAACAGTGTTCCGATCGGCCATGTGCATACATCACTGCATGCCAGTAGCATGGGCGTGGCGTTTCGCGCCTGTGTGATCGCTCACATGCGATGACACAGCCGGTGCTTTCGTCGGCATGCCAGCGGCTGACCCCCAATGTCCGCTGCCGCCGCGGAAGCACCGGCCCTGTCTCACCTCACTCA
>DYZF01000137.1 GCA_020741375.1 Tessaracoccus flavescens | reverse complement strand
GCCGCTTCCAGCCGATCCAGGTGGCCGAGCCGTCCGTGGCGCTCACCGTCGACATCCTCAAGGGCCTGCGCGATCGCTACGAGGCGCACCACCGCATCACCATCACCGACGAGGCCCTCGTGGCCGCGGCGACGATGGCGGACCGCTACATCCAGGATCGCTTCCTGCCCGACAAGGCCATCGACCTCATCGACGAAGCCGGCGCCCGTCTGCGCATCCAGCGCATGACCGCCCCGCCGGATCTGCGCGAGTTCGACGACGCCATCGCCGCCAACAAGGTGGAGAAGGATTCGGCCATCGACGCTCAAGATTTCGAGCGCGCCGCCCGTTTGCGCGACGAGGAGCAGAAGCTCCGTGCCCAGCGTGCCGAGCGTGAGGAAGCGTGGAAGCAGGGCGATTCCGACATCCCCGCCGTCGTCGGCGAGGAAGAGATCGCGGTTGTGCTCTCCGGCACCACCGGCATCCCGGTGTTCAAGCTCACCGAGGAAGAGTCGCAGCGGCTGCTCCGCATGGAGGAGGAGCTCGGCAAGCGCTACATCGGTCAGGACGACGCCGTCAAGGCGCTGTCCCGCTCGATCCGACGCACCCGCGCCGGCCTCAAGGATCCGAAGCGCCCCAGCGGTTCGTTCATCTTCGCCGGCCCGTCCGGTGTTGGTAAGACGGAGCTGACCAAGGCGCTCACGGAGTTCCTGTTCGGCGACGAGGATGCGCTCATCACGCTCGACATGTCGGAGTACTCCGAGAAGCACACCGCGTCGCGGATGTTCGGCTCGCCTCCCGGCTACGTCGGCTACGAAGAGGGCGGCCAGCTCACCGAGAAGGTGCGCCGCAAGCCATTCTCCGTCGTCCTGTTCGACGAGATCGAAAAGGCTCACCCGGACATCTTCAACTCGCTGCTGCAGATCTTGGACGAAGGTCGCCTGACCGACGCCCAGGGCCGCGTGGTCGACTTCAAGAACACCGTCATCGTCATGACGACGAACCTCGGTTCACGCGACATCGCGAAGGGCGCCAGCCTCGGCTTCTCCCGCGCGAGCGATACTGAGTCGAACTACGAGAAGATGAAGGCCAAGGTGTCGGAGGAGCTCAAGCAGCACTTCCGTCCCGAGTTCCTGAACCGCGTCGACGAAGTGGTGGTCTTCCACCAGCTGACGCAGCAGGACATCGAGCGCATCGTCGATCTCATGGTGGCGCAGATCGAGACGCGTCTGAAGGACAAGGACATGGGCATCGAGCTCACGCCTGCGGCCAAGACGCTGATCGCCAAGCGCGGCTTCGATCCGGTTCTCGGTGCGCGTCCGCTGCGTCGTGCGCTGCAGCGCGACATCGAGGACATCCTCGCGGAGAAGATCCTCTTCGGCGAGCTGGCCGCGGGCCAGATCGTCCAGGTGGACGTCGCCGAGGAGGGCGCGGAGTTGCCGTTCAAGTTCACCGGCGTCGCGAAGAGCGACGTGGAGGATTTCGAGCCGGTGGCTGAGCAGGAGTGATCCTGCGCCGTTGGGCGAACTAGACGATGGGCGGGGTCCGGATGGGCCCGCCCATCGTTTGTTCCCGTGTTCTTCGCCTGGTTTACGGGTGGAACTCAGGCGGGGACGACGGCGCCGTCGACGAGGCGGACCCGCACCGTCGGGGACTCGACGCGCCCCCGAGACGACACCGCAGCCGTCGATCCCTCCGGCAGGCGGACGCTGATTTGGATGTCGTCGACGGTGACCGTCTGGTCAAGGATCTCGAGTTTGACGCCGTCGCCATCCAAGACGAGGGAGCCCGGCATGACCCCCAGCACCTCGCCGACGGCCAACTCGCCGTCCCAGCCGAGGGCACGGGCTTGAGCCTGCGTCAGGAAGGCTTGGGCGCCGAGGAACGTCGCCACGTCGCGGCTCGCGGGGCGCGAGCGCAGCAGCACGGGATCCGACTTGTCGAGGAGACGCCCGTCGGCCATCACCGCGACCTCGTCGGCGATCGCATACGCCTCGTCGCGATCGTGGGTGACGTAGACGGCGGTGGTGTTGGTCTCGCGCAGGATCCGCGCGAGGTCGTCGGCCAGGCGACGGCGCAGGCCGGTGTCGAGCGCCGACAGCGGCTCGTCGAGCAGGAGGGCGCGCGGCGTCGGGGCCAGCGATCGCGCCAGCGCCACCCGCTGTGCCTGACCGCCCGAGAGTTCCGTGATCTTCCGATCGCCGTACCCGGCCAAGCCGACCAGCTCCAGCATCTCGCCGACGCGAGCGTCGCGCTCAGCCCGCGACCACTTCGACAGGCCGTAGCCGACGTTCTTCCCAACGCTCATCGTGGGGAACAACTGGGCGTCCTGGAACACCATGCCGAAGTTGCGCTTGTGGGTCTTGACGCCGTCGAGGCTGGCGCCGTCCCACAGCACCGAGCCCGCGACGAGGGGTTCTAGACCGGCGATGGCGCGCAGCAGAGTCGACTTGCCGGAGCCCGAATGGCCCAGCAACGCGACGATCTGGCCCGGCGGCACAGCGAGGCTGACGTCGTCGACGGCGGTGACCTTGCCGTAGCGGGCCACCGCTCCGCGAACTTCGAGTCCAGCTACCACGTCGAAACCTCTCTGGGCCGCAGTCGTTCTGCAGCCGCCATGGTGATCCCTGCCAATCCTGCCAGCACGACGGAGGCGGCCAGCGCGAGACCGTAGTTCTCGGCGCCCGGGCGGCCGAAGAGCCGGAAGATCAGCACGGGGAGGGTGGGGTTGTCGGGGCGGGCGAGGAAAGACGTTGCGCCGAACTCGCCCAGCGAGGTGGCGAACGCGAACCCGACGGCGAGCCCCAAGCCGCGGCTGAGGTGTGGGAACTCGATCCGGCGCAGCACCTCGAACGGAGACGAGCCCAGCGTTTGCGCGGCTTGGAGTTGGCGCAGGTCGATGGCGCGGAGGGTGGGCAGCAGGGTGCGCACCACCAGCGGCAGCGCGACGACGGCCTGCGCGATCGGGATCAAGATGATGCTCGAGCGGAGGTCCAACGGCGGCCGGTTGAGGGTGATCAGGTACCCGAAGCCGACGGTGACCGCGGACACGCCCAGCGGCAGGAGGAACAGCGATTCCAGCCAGGCCAGCCCGTGGCGTCCGGCCCGGTGGTGCGGTCGTCGAGAGGCGACCAGCGCAACGAGGACGCCGAGCGTCACGGCCAGAGCGGTGGCGGCGAGCGCCGTCGTCAGCGAGGTGCCGAGAGCTCGCCAGACGCTCATGCCCATGGGCTCAGCGGTCGCGAGCTGGGTGTAGTTGATGGAGGACAGATCGCCGCCGCGGTGCAGCGACATCCACAGCAGGTTGATCAGCGGCAGACCCAGCCACACGACGGCGAACGCGAGCGTCACGGCGAGGGCGGCGCCGTCGCGCCACCACAGGAGGTGGCGGGTGGAGGACACATCCGGCTGCAGCTTGAGCGCCCGCGTCAGGTGCTGCTGCGCGCGGCCGGTCAGCCACAGGGCGATGGTGACGATGACGAGCTGCGCGATCGAGAGCGCGGCGGCGGATCGCAGGTCCAGCAGCTGGGTGGTGAGGAACCAGATCTCGGTCTCGATGGTGCGCCATTTGGTGGCGCCCAGCACCATGACGATGCCATAGGAGGAGGCGCTGAAGAGGAACACGAGGGAGGCGGCGGACAGCACCGCCGGCCCCAGCGCGGGGGCGACGACGGTGACGAAGCCGCGCAGCGGAGGAGCGCCCAGGGTTGCGGCCGCTTGGCTGAGGCGGGGGTCGAGCCGCGACCACATGGTGCCCACCGTGCGCACCACTACCGAGTAGTTGAAGAACACCATGGCCGCGATGATCGCCACGGGGGTGCCGGTCACGTTGAGCCCGCCTAAGAGGCCACCCTCGCGGAGCAGGGCGCCGAAGGCGACGCCGACCACCACCGTCGGAAGGACGAATGGCACGGTGACGGCGGCCCGCAGCGCGTCGCGCCCGGGGAATCGGCAGCGGTACA
>DYZF01000136.1 GCA_020741375.1 Tessaracoccus flavescens | reverse complement strand
GCTCGACGCCGACTGCGGCAGCATCGACAACGTACGCCGGATCGTGCAGGAGGCGGAGAAGGAAGGCCTCCTCGATGAGGCCAAGGAGAAGGAAGCCATCGAGAAGGAAGTGGAGAAGCAGATGAAGGAGGACTCCTGATGACCACGTTCACCGCCACTGACGGCACCGTCCTGCACTACACCGACGAGGGCCAGGGGCGGCCCTTGGTGCTGGTGCACGGGTGGCCGCTCTCGGGCGAGGCCTTCGCCCGCAACATCACCACGTTCGTCGGCGCCGGGTACCGGGTGATCACCTATGATCGGCGCGGCTTCGGCCAGTCCGGCAAGCCCGCCGACGGGTACGACTACGACACGCTGGCCGACGACCTCAAGGCCCTCCTTGAGCACCTCGACCTGCGCGAGGCCGTCCTCCTGGGCTTCTCGATGGGTGGCGGCGAGGTGGCGCGCTACCTGTCGGCCCATGGCGACGAGCGGGTGGCCGGTGCCATCTTCTCTGGATCCATCACGCCCGCGCTGTGCATCACCGACGACAACCCCGACGGCGCCATGCCGTTCGACGGGTTCCAGGGCATGGCGGATCAATGCCGCGGCGACCGCGACAACTTCCTCGAGCAGTTCGTGGGCTGGTTCTACAGCACCGAGGCGGGCGGCCTTCAGGTGGATGAGGCCACGAAGGCCCGCGCCTTGGCCATCGCGCAGCAGTCAGACCCGAAGGCCGCCGTCGAGACCATCCTGATCTGGGCCGATGACCTGCGCGACGACTGCCGGGCGATCACCGTGCCGACCCTTGTGATCCACGGCGACGGCGACATCAACGTGCCGCTGGCGAAGTCCAGCGCCCGGATGGGGGAGTTCGTGCAGAACAGCGAACTGGTGGTCATCGAGGGCGGCCCACACGGGGCCAACGACTCCCACCACGGCGAGTGGGAGCGAGCGATCCTCGACTTCATGGCGTCGCTCTAGTGCCCGTGCCGGGTGCTCTAGTGTGGCCCCGGCATGAGAAATGATCAGTCTGGGCTCGGCTACGGCGTCGCCGCCTACGGCCTATGGGGCCTGTTCCCGCTGTTCTTCCAGTTGTTCGAGCGCTCCGGCGCACTGGAAGTGGTGGCGCATCGCGCCCTGTGGTCGTTGGTGTTCTGCGCCGTTCTCTTGCTCGCTATGGGTCAATGGCCTGCGCTCCGGGCGGCCCTGAAGGATCGACGGCTCGTCGGGGCCCTCGGCGTGGCCGGCTTCCTCATCGTCATCAACTGGTCCACCTATGTCTTCGCGGTCCTCACTCACCGCACGCTGGAGACGGCGCTGGGCTACTTCATCAATCCCTTGGCCGTGGCCGCCTTGGGCATCGTGTTCCTGGGTGAGCGTCCCCGCCGCCTGCAGTGGGTTGCGATGGCTCTGGGCGTCGCCTCGGTGGTCGTCATGGTGGTCGGGTACGGCGAGATGCCGTGGATCGCGCTGGTGCTCGCGCTGTCGTTCGGCATCTACTCGTTGGTGAAGAAAGTCGCGGGGCGATCCGTCGGAGCCCTGCCAGGGTTGGCGATCGAGACCGGAGCGGTGGCGCCGGTGGCGCTCGCCTTCCTCATCTTCTTGGGCGCCACCGGGGACAGCACGGCGGGGCCGCCGTCGGGCTACTGGTTGCTGCTTGCGGCCACCGGCGTCGTGACCGCCATTCCGTTGCTGTTGTTCGCGGCGGCCGCGCGGCGCCTCAGCATGATGACCATCGCGATGCTGCAGTACATGGCGCCGATCCTTCAATTCCTCGTCGGCTGGCTGGTCTTCGGCGAGCCGATGCCGCTCATGCGCTGGATCGGGTTCGGGCTCGTCTGGCTCGCCGTCATCGTGTTCGTCGTCGATGTGTCGCTGGCCGGCAGGCGCTCGCGGTTTGCCCTCCGCGCCGCTGGCGGGGAGACTACCTAGGTGCTGCAGGCTAAGGACGTAGAGGTACGCGCGGGGGCGCGGTTGTTGTTGTCGCCCGTGTCCTTCCAAGTGATCAACGGTGACCGGATCGGTCTCGTGGGTCGCAACGGCGCCGGAAAGACCACCCTCACCAAGATCCTCGCCGGCGAGGGACTGCCAGCTGCAGGCACCATCACCCGGTCCGGACAACTCGGCTACCTGCCGCAGGATCCGCGCTCGGGCGATCCGGAACAGCTGGCCCGCGACCGCATCCTTGGTGCCAGGGGCCTCGACGATGTCATCAAGCGCATGCGCAAGGCTGAACACACCATGTCGACGGCCGAGGGCAAGGTGCGCGACGACGCCATGGCCGCCTACACGCGGGCAGAAGCGGCCCTCATGGCCGCCGGCGGGTATGCCGCGGAGGCGGAGGCCGCACGGATCTCGGCCAACCTCGGCCTGCCGGATCGCGTGCTCACCCAGCCCCTCAAGACTCTGTCGGGTGGACAGCGTCGTCGCGTGGAGTTGGCGCGCATCCTCTTCTCCGACGCCGATACCCTCTTGCTCGACGAGCCCACCAACCACCTCGACGCCGACTCGATCGTCTGGTTGCGCGGCTACCTCCAGTCCTTCCCCGGCGGCCTCATCGTCATCTCGCACGACACCGAGCTGCTCGACGCCGTCGTCAACAAGGTGTTCCACCTCGACGCCAACCGGGCCGAGCTCGACATCTACTCCATGAACTGGAAGCGCTATCTCCTGCAGCGCGAAACCGACGAGAAGCGGCGCAAGCGCGAACTGGCCAACGCCGAGCGCAAGGCGACGCAACTCATGGCGCAGGCCGACAAGATGCGTGCCAAGGCCACCAAGGCGGTCGCGGCCCAGAACATGGCCAAGCGGGCCGAGAAGCTTCTGGCGGGTGTCGAGGGGGAGCGGCAGCACGATCAGGTGGCCAAGATCCGTTTCCCGGAGCCGGCCCCCTGCGGCAAGACGCCGCTGCGCGGATTCGACCTCAGCAAGTCCTACGGCTCGTTGGAGGTGTTCACCGCCGTCGATCTGGCCATCGACAAGGGGTCCAAGGTGGTCATTCTCGGCCTCAACGGCGCCGGCAAGACCACGATGCTGCGCATCTTGTCGGGCATGGAGGAGCCGTCGGCAGGCACCGTCGAGCTGGGCCACGGAGCCAAGCTGGGGTACTACGCGCAGGAGCACGAGACTCTCGATGTGGCCCGCAGCGTCCTCGACAACATGAAATCGTCCTCGCCCAACCTCAACGACACCGAGGTGCGCAAGGTGCTCGGCTCGTTCCTGTTCACCGGCGACGACGTCGACAAGCCGGCCAAGGTGCTGTCGGGCGGCGAGAAGACCAGGCTGGCCCTGGCCATGCTCGTCGTGTCGGCCGCCAACGTGTTGCTGTTGGACGAGCCGACGAACAACCTCGATCCGGCGTCGCGCGCCGAGGTGCTGAACGCGATCCGCACCTACAAAGGTGCGGTCATCCTCGTCACCCACGATCCGGGCGCCGTCGAGGCACTGGAGCCCGACCGGGTGCTGGTGCTGCCCGACGGCGTGGAGGACCTCTGGTCCGACGACTACGCCGAACTCATCGATCTCGCCTGAGTGATCGACCGCGCACCCACGGTGCGCATTCGCTCGCTGTGAATCGTCGTCCGCACCCCATCCGCGCACCGCGCGACTACGGTGGACACGTGGCACGAATCAACTTTGGCACTGGCGGCTGGCGAGCGATTATCGGCGATGAATTCACCCGGGCGAATGTGAGGCTCCTCGCGGGAGCGCTCGCTGACCGGATCAAGGAGGAGGGTGTCGCTGAGCGCGGCATCGTCATCGGCTACGACCGTCGCTTCCTCTCCGACGTCGCCGCCCATTGGGCCGCCGAGGTGTTCGCCGGCGAGGGGATCGCCACGCAGGTGATCAAGGTGGCCCAGGCCCCCACGCCGATGATCATGTGGACGGTCAAGGACCAGAAGCTGCCCTACGGCATGGCGATCACCGCGTCGCACAACCCGGCCCTCTACAACGGCATCAAGGTGTTCACCGAGGGCGGCAAGGACGCCGACGAGCCGGTGACCAAGGACGTCGAGCGCCGCATGGAGAAGCTCGAGGCCTACGGCGAAGACCGCATCGGTCACGTCGACTACGACAAGGCGGTCGCTGCCGGACGCATCGTCGAAATCAACCCGTTCAACGGCTACATCGATTCGATCATCGCGCAGGTGGACATGGAGGCCATCAAGGCGGCCGGCCTGAAGATCGCCCTCGATCCGATGTACGGCGTGTCCAAGACCTCGCTGCAGACCATCCTGATGACCGCCCGCGCCGACCTCGAAGTGATCCATGACCGCCACGACACCCTGTTCGGCGGGCGCATGCCCTCGCCGACGAGCGCCACGCTCGACGCGCTGAAGCGCTACGTGGTGGACAACAAGTGTGATCTGGGCATCGCCACCGATGGCGACGCCGACCGCATCGGCATCATCGACGACAAGGGCAACTTCCTCCACCCCAACCAGTTGCTCGTGATCCTCTACTACTACCTGCTCAAGTACAAGGGCTGGAAGGGCCCGGTGGTGCGCAACGTGGCCACCACGTCGCTGCTCGACGACGTCGCCGAGCGGTTCGGCGAACAGTCCTACGAGGTGCCGGTGGGCTTCAAGTGGATCTCCGGCAAGATGCTGGAGACTGACGCGATCATCGGCGGCGAGTCCTCAGGTGGCCTCACGGTTCGTGGCCACATCGCCGGCAAGGACGGCATCTACGCCGCCGCACTACTGGTGGAGATGATCGCGGTGGTCGGCAAGTCGATGTCGGAGATCTACGACGAGATCACCGGCCAGTTCGATCCGCACTACATGGCGGAGACGGACTTCAAGTTCGACCCGGCACGCAAGCCCGAAATCCTCAACACCCTCATGGTGGAGAAGAAGCTCCCAGACTTCACCGAGAACGTCGTCGACACCTCCTACCGCGACGGCTGCAAGGTGTACTTCGAGGACGGCTGGATCATCGCCCGCTTCTCGGGCACCGAGCCGCTGCTGCGAATCTTCTGTGAGCTGCCCACGCAGGAACGCGCTGAGGCCGCCTGCGAGGAGTTCCGCCAGTTCCTCGGCCTCTGACGGTCTAGCCGACCACCCGCGACACGGTGGCCTCCCACGGTTCCATCAGCTCGCGTCGTGGGCCGCCCATCACGGGGACGGCCTTACCGGAGAACTTCGGCCGCGGACGCTGCTTGGCCGAGGTGTTGCACTCGATGAGGAACACCTCGTCGCCGAGCTTGCGCTTGTAGGCGAAGTAGAACTTGTGGTGCGGGTGCACCCACTCCAGGGAGCCGATCGTCAACGCACGGTGGCGACGGCGCAGCATGATCAGCTGCTTGTGCCAGTGGAAGACGGAGTCGGGATCGGCCATCTGCTCCTCGGCAGAGAAGCCCGCGGCATCGTCGGTGCCCATCAGCCACGGCGTGGCCTCGCTGAAGCCGCCCTGCGTCGTCCACCGCATCGGCACCCGTGAGTGATCGCGCGAGCCCGCCAGGACCTGGGCCCACGCGTCGGCCTCCGTCATGCCCGATTCGATGAGGGCCTTGTGCCGGTTGATCGACTCCACGTCGCGCAGCTCGGCGACTCCGCTGAAGTGCTGGTTGATGGCGGCCAGTTCCTGACCTTGGAACAGGAACGGCGTGCCACGCATGGTGAGTTGGATCGTCGCCAACATCTTGCCGATCGCGGTTCGCACAGCCGGATCGGCCTCGCGGCCCGCGCCGAACTTGCTGAGCATCCGTGGGTTGTCGTGGTTGTCGAGGAAGAC